>DASVLZ010000230.1:0-4344 GCA_036384615.1 Sediminibacterium sp. | reverse complement strand
CCACCATTGAAGTAAACAACGGCAAGATCGTAAATGTAGGTACCAATATTACTCCCGCCGCCGGCGCCAAAGTGGTGGATGCCAGTGGCAAACAGGTATATCCCGGTCTTATTCTCCCGTCAACCGATCTTGGCCTCAAAGAGATCGCCAACGGTGTTCGCGGAAGCAATGATTACAGCGAGCTTGGTGATTACAACCCCAATGTGCGCTCCATTACTGCATATAATACCGATTCGCGCGTGATCAATGTATTGCGTGGCAATGGTATTCTGCTCGCAAGCATTACTCCCGAAGGAGGCATTATCAGCGGATCTTCTTCCGTGGTGCAGCTCGATGCCTGGAACTGGGAAGATGCCGCATATAAAATGGATGCAGGCATTCACCTGAACATGCCCAGCTTTATTTCCCGTTTCGGCCGCAGGGGCGGCGGGTTCCCGGGGGGGTTTCCCGGTGGAAGGGGTGGCGGACAGCAGGAAGATCCTGCACGCCAGGCTGTGGAAAGGGTGGAAGAGATCAAGGCTTTCTTTCGCGAAGCAAAAGCATACCTGCAGGAAAGCACACATGCCAACAGGAACCTGAAGTTTGAGGCGGTGAAAGGCCTCTTCGATAAATCACAGAAACTGTTTGTGCATGGCGACCAGGTAAAACAAATGCTTGTTGCGATTGATTTTGCCAAAGAATTCGGCTTTGATGTAGTGATCGTGGGAGGAAGTGAAAGCTTCCAGATTGCCGACCTGCTGAAAGCAAACAATATTGCCGTAATACTCCGCGAAGAACACGCTTTGCCTGCATCTGCCGATGATGATGTGGACCAGCCCTATAAAACCCCCGCCACACTGCAGAAAGCAGGTGTATTATTTGCTTTAAATGATACGCATGATGAATCGCGCTACCGCAATCTTTCCTATAATGCAGGCACAGCGGCCACATACGGGCTTACGAAGGAAGAAGCATTACAGGCCATCACCTTAAATACCGCGAAGATCCTGGGTATTGCCGATAAAACAGGTTCGCTCGAAACGGGCAAGGACGCCAATATCGTTATCAGCGATGGTGACCTGCTCGATATGCGCACCAGCAATGTTACGCATGCTTTTATCCGCGGAAGGGAGATCAGCCTCGACAACAAACAGAAAGAGCTGTATGACCGTTACCGGTTCAAGTACGGCATCAAATAATTTTCCTCTGAACAAGCCAGAAAAAAGAGAGGCCTCCGGGTCTCTCTTTTTATTTGATAGCAGCCCGCTTTATGTGTTGTTATACTTTTCTTCACACATTTCACCTGCTTTTATCGCCGCTCATACTCCATTCATTCCGCCCATATCTATTGCGGGGAATTTTATGCATATCGCCTGGTAACCTTTTTAGTTTTACGCCGTTTTGCTAAGCACAACGCGTAAACACGTTCATCCCTAAACCCCCGGCGTTTACCCGGCGCCCGCATGTATGAAAAAATTGCTACTGCTTGTCTGTATGCTATCCATCTTCCTATGCGTTATGGCGCAGCAGGCTAAACAGCCCGTGAAAGAACTGCGGAAAGTGCCTGCTACCAGGACCACTCAAAAGATCGTGATAGACGGGGACCTGAAAGACAGCGCCTGGCTGAATGCGCCCGCCGCCAGCGATTTCGTGGAATGGCGCCCCGATTTTGGTAATATAGAACGGAAAGAGAACAGGTCAGTTATCAAAATACTATACGATAACAATGCCATTTATGTAGGCGGTTATTGCTATATGCCTAAAGACAGTATTTCTGCAGAACTGGTAGGGCGCGATAAGGTTGGCTCAAATGATTTTGTGGGTATCCTGTTCGATACATACAACGATAAGATCAATGGCTTCGGGTATTATGTAACCCCGCTCGGGGAACAATATGATGCCAAATATTCCTCCAGCGGTGAAGATGATACCTGGAACAGTGTATACGAAACCCAGGCAAAGATCGTTTCGGATGGATGGGTGTTTGAAATGCGTATTCCCTATGCAGCCATTCGTTTTGCCACCAGGAACCGGCAGGACTGGGGTCTGAACATTACCCGCCGGAACCAGAAGAGCGGACGACAATATATGTGGAGTTCAACCGACCCCACCATCGGCGGTAATTTCTTTGCCCAGTTCGGGTTATGGACAGGCATTGAGAATATCAAGCCCCCGGTAAGGTTATCTTTCTCTCCGTATTTTTCAACTTATGCCAACCATTATCCATACAATGATCCTTCCATCAAAAATCTGAGCGCTGCAGTGAACGGGGGCATGGATGTGAAATACGGCATCAGCCAGGCATTTACGCTCGATATGACCCTGATACCGGATTTCGGACAGGTGCAAAGCGATAACCGTGTACTGAACCTGACACCCTTTGAAGTAAAGTATAACGAGAACCGGACGTTTTTTACAGAGGGAACAGAGCTGTTCAGCAAGGGCAACCTGTTTTACAGCCGCCGTATTGGAGGAGAGCCCTTGCATTATGGGGATGTATACAATCAGTTGAATCCCGGTGAATCCATTTCACGCAATCCTTCCGAAACCCGGCTGTATAATGCCACCAAAGTAAGCGGAAGAACTTCTTCGGGGCTGGGTATTGGTGTGTTCAATGCCGTTACCAAACCGCAGTACGCAACCGTGGAATACAATGGAAAAGAAACCCGTAAAATAGAAACAGACCCGCTCACGAATTATAACATCATTGTACTTGACCAGTCGCTTAAACGCAATTCGAGTGTTTCTTTCATCAATACAAATGTTACGCGCTCCGGCACCGATTATGATGCCAATGTAACCGCCGCTTTGTGGGACCTGTACGACAAGAAAAACGACTGGAACCTGAACGGCAAGATCGGCATGAGCCAGCTGATCGGTTACCTGCCGGGAGGAAAGACATTATCGGGCTACACGCATAACCTGGGCCTCAACAAGACCGGCGGAAGGCTGAACCTGAGTTTTACACAGGAACTGGCAGACCAGAAATACAATGCCAATGACATGGGGTATTTTACCAACAATAATTTTGTGGATCATTACCTCTGGGTGGGCTACAAATGGGTAAAACCCAAAGGCTGGTACAACCGGCTGAACCTGAATTTCAACGGTACTTATTCACTGCGGTATAAACCCTGGGATTACCAGCGGGGCAGTATCAATATAAACCTGAATGGCCAACTCAAAAGCCTGCATTACTTCGGCCTATTTGCCACCCTCTCATTCGATGCCAATGATTTTTATGAGCCCCGGAAAGAGGGTTTTGTTTTCAGGCGCCCGGCAAGCCTGGTTACCGGCGGCTGGTTCGAATCCAACTATGCTAAAAAATTCTCGGGTTCGGCGGAACTGGATATTACCGTACCCGGCAAATATGGTTCGCAGGGATATGAGCTGATCTCGGGTCTGAATTATCGCTTCAGCAAGAAATTCTCTGTGAGCACCAATACGAACCTCTCGTTTTTTTCCAATAACCTCGGCTTTGCCGCCATTTCCAACGACAGTGTGATCATTGCCCTGCGCAAACGCACTACTGCGGAAAATATCCTGTCGTTCAAATACAATTTCACCAATAAAATGGGGCTTACCTTCCGGGCCCGTCATTACTGGAGCAGGGTGGATAACAGGCGGTTCTTTAACCTGCAGAAGACCGGTGAACTGGATGATGTGTCCGGCACCGCCGCCAATGCCAATTATAATGTGAACTATTTTAATGTTGACATGGTATATACCTGGCAGTTTGCCCTGGGAAGTTTCCTGAATATTGTCTGGAAAAATTCCATCAGTACATTCGACCAGGACCTGTCGGCCAGCTATTTCAAAAATATGGGTAATACCCTCCAGTCTCCGCAGCTTAACAGCCTCTCTATAAGGGTGATTTATTTCCTGGATTATCTCTCCCTGAAAAGAAAATGACCGGGGATTACACGCTCAAATCTGTGCAATCCGTGATACCTTAGCTGTATGAGTAAAAAGCTGTTTCTGCTGGATGCATTTGCATTGATCTACCGTGCTTATTATGCACTGATCAGGAGTCCCCGCATTACTTCTAAGGGAAAGAATACGAATGCGCAGTTCGGGTTTACCAATACTTTATTCGACCTCATCAACAAGGAAAAACCCACGCATCTGGCAGTTTGTTTTGATACTTATGCCCCCACCGAGCGGCATACTGATTTTACAGATTATAAAGCCAACCGGCAGGAGGCGCCCGAAGACCTGCTGGCTTCCATACCCGATATCAAACGCATCATCAACGGCTTTAATATACCCGTGGTGGAGGTGGATGGCTATGAAGCTGATGATGTTATCGGCACCGTTGCCTGGCAGGCCGCAGACCTGGGGTATGAAGTATATATGGTTACGCCC
>DASVLZ010000229.1:0-2791 GCA_036384615.1 Sediminibacterium sp. | reverse complement strand
TACATCGTCAGGAGTTTGACCGGCTTTGTAAGCTGTGGAACAGCTTGAGAAGAGGGCTATGCCGATCAAGGAGGTGAGTAACAGTTTTTTCATAACAGCCGTATTAAGGTTAGATAATGTGAAGTTACATACATTTGCCGTCCCGGTAACTTTCTTCCTTTCTGGGAGCAAATGTTCTGCCAACTAACGTTTGTCAGCCGGTTTACATGTTAAAAATGTGATAAAAAATTATGAGCAAGGAAATCACTTCGCGGGAGCAGGATTATTCGCAATGGTACAATGACCTTATTATCAAAGGCAGCCTGGCCGACTACAGCGCCGTACGCGGTTGCATGGTGATAAAGCCATACGGCTATGCTTTATGGGAGAATATGCGCGATGTGCTGGACAGGATGTTTAAAGAAACCGGCCACCAGAATGCTTATTTCCCTTTGTTCGTGCCCAAAAGCCTTTTTGAAGCGGAAGAAAAGAATGCGGAAGGCTTTGCGAAGGAATGTGCCGTGGTAACCCATTACAGGCTGAAAACAGACCCTGCCAATAAAGGCAAACTGATGGTGGACCCTGAAGCGAAGCTCGAAGAAGAACTGGTAGTGCGCCCCACCAGCGAAGCCATTATCTGGAATACCTATAAAGGATGGATACAATCGTACCGCGATCTTCCCATACTCGTGAACCAGTGGGCCAACGTGGTACGGTGGGAGATGCGTACACGCCTGTTCCTGCGCACCGCAGAATTCCTCTGGCAGGAAGGCCATACCGCCCATGCCACTGCCGAAGAAGCCATAGCCGAAACCAGACAGATGCTGGAAGTGTATGCAGATTTTGTAGAGAACTGGATGGCATTGCCGGTGATAAAAGGCGTGAAAAGCCCGAATGAACGTTTTGCCGGTGCGGAAGACACTTATTGCATAGAAGCATTGATGCAGGATGGCAAAGCGCTTCAGGCAGGCACCTCGCATTTCCTGGGCCAGAACTTTGCCAAGGCGTTTGATGTGAAATTCTCCGACCGCGATAACAGACTGGATTATGTATGGGCCACCAGCTGGGGCGTAAGCACCCGCCTCATAGGCGCACTGGTGATGGCGCATAGCGATGATGACGGGTTGATACTGCCCCCGCGCATTGCACCACTGCAGGTAGTGATCGTTCCCATATTTAAAAATGCAGAGCAGAAAGCGCCGATAGATGCCAAAGTAAAAGAGATCATGTTCAAACTGAAAGCCATGGGCATATCAGTGAAGTATGATGATTCTGATAATGCAAGACCGGGCTGGAAATTTGCCGAGTATGAAATGAAAGGCGTACCCGTGCGTATGGCCATCGGCTCGCGCGACCTGGAAAATAATGTGGCGGAGATAGCGAGGCGCGACACCAGGGAAAAAATGAGCGTGAACCTCGAAGGGATCGATATCTACATACAATCGCTGCTGAACCAGATACAGCAGGCCATGTATGATAAAGCGCTTGCCTACCGTGATGCGCATATCACCACTGCCGACAGCTGGGACGAATTTCAGCAGGTACTGGATACCAAAGGCGGCTTTGTTTCTGCACACTGGGATGGCACACCGGAAACGGAAGAAAAGATCAAGGAGCTCACCAAGGCCACCATACGCTGCATACCGCTGAATAATACCCTGGAAGAAGGTAAATGCATACTTACCGGCAACCCTTCATCACAACGTGTGTTGTTTGCACGCGCTTATTAATTGACTGATACCGCAGCATGAAACAAAAACCGGTACCGGAGCACCTGCAGCCTTACCTGGAAGGTAAGGTGCTGCTGCTGGACAAGCCGCTTCACTGGACTTCTTTTGATGTGGTGCGCAAGGTGAGGAACCTGGTGCGTATTAAAAAAGTGGGTCATGCCGGCACGCTCGATCCGCTGGCTACGGGTTTGCTTATTGTATGCACGGGCAAGTTCACCAAGCGCATCAATGAGTATATGGGTATGGAAAAAGAGTATACCGGCACTTTTACGCTGGGGGCGGTAACGCCAACCTATGACCTGGAAAGTGAGCCGCAGGATCAGAAAGATACCAGCCATATTACACCTGATATGGTCCATGCTGCTGCCAGGGTATTCACCGGCGATATTATGCAGGTGCCTCCCGCGCATTCAGCCATCAAAAAAGACGGGAAGCCCGTTTACCTCGCGGCAAGAAAAGGTATTGATGTGGCGTTGGAACCAAGACCCGTTACCATACATTCCTTCACGATTGAAAAGATAGAAATGCCTGTTGTGCATTTCAGGGTGGTATGTTCTACCGGAACTTATATACGGAGCCTTGCACACGATTTTGGCAAAGAGCTGGGTGTTGGCGCTTACATGAGCAGTCTCCGCCGTACACGCATCGGAGTGTTCGGTGTGGAAGAGGCGATGGTAATGGAGGACCTGGAAAAAATGGTGCGTAGTAGTGAGGTGTGAGAGCTTATGCCCGCGTTAGAACGGCAGGCCGATTCCCAATTGTATGGCATAGTTGCTCACCTTCAGCCCATTTGGCCGGTATTCATTCCACTTGAAGGTATTGGCCCAGCCGCCGGGAGTGGGCCTCGCGGGGTCTTTGAGTTTGAAGCCGCAGTCCACCCGTATCAGGAAATAGGAAAAATCCATGCGTATACCTGTACCCACACCTACGGCCACATCGCGGTAGAGATTGGAAAAGGAGAACTGCGCCAGCGGATCGAAGGAACTCTTTTTCACATTCCATACATTGCCGATATCGGCAAACAATGCACTGGAAATATTGGCGCCGGCAATGGTGGCAATAGGAAAGCGGTATTCGATATT
>DASVLZ010000228.1:0-4871 GCA_036384615.1 Sediminibacterium sp. | reverse complement strand
GGCATTGTTGATATGGATGTCTTTGGTATAATCCAGCGTTACGCCGGGAAAGCATTCCCACTGTATCAGGTCTACCAGGTGGGTGGTTACATCCACAATGCCTTCTCCCTGCTGCGTTACATCGAGGAACCAGGCCGGGCGCGTAAGCACGGCACCGGAAACATATTTATAGAGATGATGTACGCTCTCTTTTGTTACAGCCGGTTCTTCCGGAGTTCCTTTCTTCAGTTGACCGAATACCGCCGGCTCCATCGCAAATGCCCTTTGCAATATAGTGGTGATCTCGTAGCGCTCGGTCATGATATCATATAACTGCACATGGTTTTGCTTTGCGATGGTAAAAGCCTGTTTCAATTTTTCGAAACCGGCATCATCAATGGCCATAGGCTTATCGGCGAAAACATTAAACCCTGCTTTTACAGATGAAAGGATATAATCTGCTTTCAGCCTGTTATTACCTGCCAGCACCACTACATTGCCTTTTTTTTCAGACAGCATTTTCTGCAGGTAGTCCTTTCCCGTATACACCACTTCTTTCCAGTGGGTGGGCGATACGGGACTGCTGTTGTAGCCATTGATCTTATCGAGGTGCATCTGCACATCATTGCCTGCGGGAGCATATACATGTACTGCAGGATCTACCTGCGGGTACATGGATTTCTGTACCAGTGCCGCATGAAAATGCCCGGGATCGAGCGTTATCAGTTTCACCGGTTGCTGTGCATATGCCATACCTGTTGTCATGATTGCCGTAATAATGCCTGTTGTAGTAATTCTGCCTTTCATTCTATATTATTTTTTAAGCGGATCGTCTTTTGTGGTTGCATGTGCATTGGCATAGTTGATGCCTTTGAACCGGCTTGCGATAAAGGTAATGCCCTGCAGCAGGTGATTGCGGTAAACCGGCTCCTGGTAGCTGTCTTTATTATGCCCGAGTGTGGTGATCCATATATTGCCTCCTTCAAAGGGTTGCCACCATACTGCGGGGAAATAATCGGAGAAAGGCCCCTGGTTCTTTTGCAGCAGTTTAGCCTGCGCGGTATCGCTCATGTTCAGGGTTTTGAGGTCGTGAGCCATCAGCACACGTATACCGGGATAGAGTTCCTTGCCAAAATAACATTCATCTTCGCGCGACCATTCATCGGGTACTCCCTGCATGGATGGATGCGTGGGATCTATCTTTTTTACCGTGAACCGCTGGTACCTGGCATGCCAGGTAAACGTTTCACCGATCATCATTTTAAACCAGTGCCAGTTACGTTCCGTTCCGGTAACGGAATGCACCCCTACAAAGCCGCCGCCCGCTTCTATATACCTCCTGAACGCAACACGCTGCTCATCGGTAGCAAACACATCATTATTGGTGCTGGTGAAGATGAGCATATTGTATTTCTTCAGGTTATCTTCCGTGAACACCAGCGAAGTATCGGCCACATCTACTGCAAAGCCGTTCTGCTTTCCCAGTTCTTTAATGGCAGCAACAGCAGAAGGAATATTATCATGCACATATCCCTTGCCATTCTTGGTATATACCAGTACCCGGCTGCCTTTGAGTTTACCGCCCTGGGCATAGGATATAAAGACCAGTGAACAGAAAACCAGCAATAACGGCAGTGCTTTCTGTAGTTTTCGCAGACATATCATAAAGAAAGATTAGGTGTGTAAAAATATAATCAATAACGGGGAATATATACTCCCGGGGTTTTCTATTACGCAAATACAGTAAATATTACGAAAAAAGGGAGGGCCTATGACTGCAAAGGCAGCAGGACGAGCCAGGCAGATATAGCATTTTTTTCTTCATATGGCCGTAGGGCGCAATAGCTATCTAAATGTAGCGTTTGCCCGCATACTGATCTCCGACATTTTACGAAAACCTTTTCGTAAAAAAATACCGGCCATAGAGTTATCGAATTGTTAAAAATCAAAAAACTGGTTTAGATTCATTATCGATTGCAATAGCCGTGAAGGCAGCCTTTGACGCGGGTTTGTTACAGCGGTTATTATTGTTCAACCAACTCTTGCTGTATATGAAAAACATCTCCCGGCCACTACTCCTGGCCATGCGGAGGGTCACACATGGATTGTTGTGTCTCCTCCTGTTTACCCAATTTGCTGTTGCGCAGTCAACAGGTTTTCCAGCCACCATTACAGGTAAAGTAAATGACGCAAAGAATGCTCCCATGGAGGGTGTTAGTGTCATGATCAAAGGAACCAAACGCGGTGTTACCACCAACAGCGCGGGCAGCTTTACCATTACCAATGTTCCGGCCAATGCCAGACTGGTATTCAGCTACACAGGTTATGCCGACCAGGAAGTATCTGTAAAGAACACTTCCCCCCTCAGCATTTCACTGGCTGAAAAGACCATTGGACTGAATGATGTGGTGGTGATCGGTTATGGTACTACTACTAAAAAAGACCTTACCGGTGCGGTAGCGCAGGTTAAGGCCACCCAGTTTGAGAACGAAAATCCCAGATCTGTACAGGATATCCTGCGCGGCAATGCGCCGGGACTGGATGTGGGTTTCGATGGAAGCACCAAAGGCTCCAACGGCAGCCTGCAGGTAAGGGGCCGCGGGAGCCTTACCGCTGGTACTACTCCGCTTATCATACTGGATGGAGCGATCTATCCTGGCGGGCTGGAAGATATCAACCCGAATGATATAGGTACGATAGATGTATTGAAAGATGCCAGCGCCGCGGCCGTATTCGGATCCCGCGGGTCCAATGGCGTTATCCTGATCACCACCAAAAAAGGAAGGATAGGCAAGCCTACGATCACCATCAATTCCAATGTGGGACTGAATAAAGTGTCCAGCAAGCCGCACCTGCTGAAAGCGGATGAGTTCCTCAGCTTCCGTTCCGATGCACTCTGGGCGATGAACGGTTTTGACTCTACTTCCAAACCCGGTATCAAATACAGGTTTACCGATCCCACCAAACTACCCTCCAGCATCACGGTGGCACAATGGCTGGCATTAGACGGCTCAACAGGCGATCCTGCTACCGTATGGCTGAACCGCCTGCGCATGAAGCCTATCGAGGTGTCCAATTACCTCGCGGGAAAAACGATCGACTGGGAAAAGCTTATCTATGAACAGAATGCTATCCAACAGGATCATACGGTAAGCATTTCACAGAGAAAAGAAGACTATAGTTATTATCTCTCGCTCGGTTATCTCGAGAATATGGGTATTACCGTAGGCGATAAATACAAAACACTGCGTGTAAGGTTCAACCTCGAAGCCAATATTGCCAAATACCTTACCGTAGGCTTGAATACACAGTTTGCCGAGAGAGACCAGAGCGCAGTAACCATTCCATTGAGTGATATGCTGCAGACCACTCCTTTCGGAAGTTTGTATGCGGATGATGGCAAGACACTGCGCATCAGTCCCAATGATGACCCCGGCAACAACACCAACCCCTTCATACCGCAAACCTATACAGACCGCCTGTACAGGTACGACAATATTTTCGCTACGCTGTATGCGAAGGGAAAACTGCCATTCGGGTTTTCGTATGAGATCCGTTTCGCTCCCACTTTCAACACCTTCCGAGAGTTTAACCACCAGAAAGCCACCAACCCGGTACTGGCTTCGAGGAAAGGTATTGTGGACAGGGAGAACCAGACAGAATACAACTGGACAAACGATAACCTGCTGTACTGGAACCATACTTTCGGTAAACACTCTTTCAACGCAACATTCCTCGTAAATTCCGAAAAGAACCAGAAATGGTACAATACCATACACGCGGAAAATTTTGCGCCGAATGATAACCTCAGTTTCGATGCGCTGCAATCAGCCACTATCCCCTACACTGCCAGCAGCAGTGATACATACGTAACCAGGGATGCCCTGATGGGAAGGCTGGTATATAGTTATGATCAGCGCTATACCATAACCCTTACAGAAAGAAGGGACGGCTATTCCGGCTTCGGAAAAGAGAACAAAAGGGCCTATTTCCCCTCTGCTGCGGTGGCCTGGACACTGAGCGATGAATCGTTCATGAAGAAAACAAGCCATTGGCTCGATTATGCCAAGCTGAGGGTTTCTTATGGCGAAAACGGTAACAGCTCCATCGATGCCTTCCAGGCTCTGGCTACCCTGGGCGCAGGCACTTATGTATATGTGAATGGAAGCGGTACAGCCAACAATGTGATCAGCGTATTCTCTGCCAACCTGGCTAACCCCGAACTGAAATGGGAAAGAAAAGTGGCTACCAATTTCGGCCTTGACTACTCATTGTTCAGGGGACTGGTTTCCGGTTCCGTGGAGTATTATAATTCGCATACAAAAGACCTGCTGGTACAACGCACACTTCCGAGCGTAACAGGCTTCAGTAGTATATATGCCAACCTTGGAGAAGTACAGAACAAAGGTTTTGAGCTGAATGTGAATACAGTGAACATGCGCAAAAACAACTTTGAATGGAGAACCTCTTTCTCTTTCTGGACCAATACCAACAAGATCGTGCACCTCTACGGACCCACACCTGATTTTGATGCCACCGGCAAACAGATCGGCGTATCTGAAAAAGATGATCTTAATAACGGATGGTTCATAGGTCATAATATCTCTGACCAGTATAACTATAAAGTGATCGGTGTATGGCAGATATCAGAAGCGGCAGAAGCGAAAAAATACGGATACAAACCCGGCGACTTCAAACTGCAGGATACCAATGGCGATGGGCAGTATACCATCGCAGATAAAGTATTCCTCGGCCCCACTACGCCGAAAGCCAGTATGAACCTCCGGAATGAATTCCGCCTCTACAAGAACTTCGACCTCTCCTTTACGCTGTATGCAAGGTTGGGACAGATCTACCAGTTCAACGAGGCTAAAAATGTGGACAGGTTCTAT
>DASVLZ010000227.1:0-2805 GCA_036384615.1 Sediminibacterium sp. | reverse complement strand
CATGCCACACCGCTGGTAAAAGCTGCGATAGTCAGGCTGCGGAAAGAGTTCCCGCATATACCCATTGAAACGGTGGATGAACGTTACACTTCCAAAATGGCTTCCCGCGCCATGGTGGAAATGGGCATGAAGAAAAAAGACCGCCGCAAAAAAGAGAACATCGATCAGATTGCGGCAACGATTATGCTGCAGGAGTATTTGGGGAATAGGTAGGCTATTAGCCTTTGGCTATTGGCTTTTAGCTATGGTTACTCATGGTAGCTCACGTTAACTCACGATAGCTCACGTTAACTCACGCCTCACGATTCCCTCCTGTTAAATTGTCTTTCATTACCGAATTCTCTGTTACTTTTGCAGTTCGGAATCAAATCAGCAGATAAGAAATGATCTATCCCATTGTTGCTTATGGCGCACCGGTATTAAGGAAGGTAAGCCAGGATATAGGGCCCGATTACCCGGGACTGGATACACTGATCGCGGATATGTGGGAGACCATGTATGCCAGTTATGGCGTGGGACTTGCCGCACCGCAGATCAACAAGGACATACGCATTTTTGTGATGGACAGCCAGCAGGTATTCGAGAACCTGGAAGAGGATGAAAAAAATGTATACCCCGATGCGCCCGGCGTAAAGAAAGTATTCATCAACGCACATATTGAAGAACTCGATGGTGAGGAATGGGGATATAATGAAGGATGCTTGAGTATTCCCAGGATCAGGGAAGATGTGTACAGGCCGTCTGCGGTTACTATCCGTTACGTGGATGAACAGTTTGTTGCGCATACGGAAACCTTCCATGGTATTACGGCGCGCATCATACAACATGAATATGATCATATTGAAGGCAAGCTGTTCATCGACTACCTGAAACCCCTGCGCCGCAAGATGCTGCAGGGCAAGCTGAATGATATCAGCAAAGGAAAAGTGAAAGTGGATTATAAAATGGTGTTCCCGAAATAATGCGCAGGAGCTATTTTTTCATAGCGCTTTTGTGGTGTGGATATGCAGCAGCCCAGGACACATCGGTGATCATCGATGAGCACAGGTTCACGCTGTCGGAAGTAGTGGTGCGCAATAATTTTGATTACAGGACACTGCTGACCCAGATCAAGGAGGATACTACTTTTTACAAAGCTTTCCGCAATCTCCGCGTTTTGGGTTTTACCTCGTACAACGATATCAGGATGCTGGATAAGAACGGCAACACCAAGGCATCACTGTTCAGCAAGACCCGCCAGAACCGGGCTGATGGCTGCCGTACCATGGATGTGCTGGAAGAAAAGACCACTGGCGATTTCTACGATAAGAAACATCAATACAATTACCTGACGCCTGAATTATACGCGGGACTGTTCTTCACCAATGGAAAGATCTGCGGCGAAGACAATATCGTTAAGGGCAGGAATATGAGCCTGGCCAATAAAAAAGGTATGGAAAAACATAAGGAGCAGCTGAAAATGCTGTTCTTCAATCCCGGGAAAAAAATACCCGGCATACCGTTTATCGGCGATAAGCTTGACCTGTATGATGCATCTGCACACAAACTGTATGACTACCGGCTCGATGTACAGGAGTTCCATGGCAACCCCGCTTACGTATTCACCATCACACCCAAAGAAGACAAACAGAAAAGCGACAGGGTAGTGGTAGACCAGATGATCACCTGGTTTGATCTGAAAACACTTGAAGTGCTGTCGCGTACCTATTCTCTCAGTTACAAAGCGGGTGTATATGATTTTGATGTAAGCATGGAAGTGGAAATGACCCGGTTCAACGGACTTACCGTTCCCAAGATACTCCGCTATAAAGGCGACTGGGATGTGATCTTCAAGAAGAGGGAGAGGGCGGTGTTTACGGCTACGTTATTTGGATTCGAGGAAGGAAGACGATGAAAGATTTTGGATTAGGAAATTTTGAAATCACTCACAAGCCCTCCAACACCCCTACAATATCTTTCAACGGTTTCTTCTCCGGTGTAATGGAATAGAAGGTATTGGTGCCAACATCATTCACGTCTTTGATGCCGAGATAGGTATCATCTCCTATGCGGGAGATGGTGAGTATCTTCAGTTTTGTGCCCAGGGGAATATTGGCCGCGGCGAATGTGCGCGAAGGATAATCGGCTTTCAGGCTTACGATAGTGGTCTGGTTCATGAACACGGCAAATACTGCTGTATTCTTGTTGGTATAATTCGGAGGAAGTATCGCGAATATTTTTGTTTTGGGCTTCGTGCTGTCGGTATACCTTTCCGCAGATACCCAGCGCAGCTTTTTTACATTCATTTCATATCCCTTGATCGTTGCGCCGCCTGTGCCGGATGTTTTCTGGAAAACACGTATCCAGCTGGTATCGCTGTCGCGCATCCAGTCAAAAAAAGTATCGATGCCCGAGAGGGGAACGGGGTTGCCTTCCTGCCCGTTAAATACCTGCATGTTCTGCTTTGGTTCGGTATTGCCGCTGAAGCTGATGCGCAATACGGCTCCCGGTGAAAGGAGCAATTCCCTGCCGTCCTTGGTAACCCGTATAAAGAATGCACCGGCGCTCTCCAGCAGGAAACCGTTGCTGGTAGTGGGTTTGAAGGCTTTGATATAATCTCCCTTATTCTGTAAACGGAATATCTCCAGCTTCAGTATGCCTGCGGCCGTTGCGCCGCCGGCTTCTGTGCAGGTGCCTGCCTTTAAATACAGCGAAAGGCTATCGCCGAATGAAAGCGTGGTATCTTTGGAAGCGTCAAATGAATCGATAACGATAGCGGGTTTCAGTAACTGCACAAGCGTGTTTACCGATGCCGCTGTAGAGAAG
>DASVLZ010000226.1:0-2047 GCA_036384615.1 Sediminibacterium sp. | reverse complement strand
CCCGTTGCCGAGCTTTTCCGTTTTCAGGTTGGCGGTTTCAATATCCGCCTGTTTGCCGGCAAGCTTCACGAGAAAATCGGTATGCTTTTGTACCAGTGCAGCCACCATCCGGTAAGGCGGGTTTGCCAGCACAAAGGGGTCAATGCCGCCCACTTCTACTTTCTGGTTGGGATAATCCGGGTGCTGTACCGTTTTCCATTCTGTAAACGTGTTGGTGATGCCCTGCTGCTGTGCCCAGCGCAGGTAGTTGGCTGCAGGG
Organism: Sediminibacterium sp.; assembly: GCA_036384615.1. Lineage (GTDB taxonomy): Bacteria > Bacteroidota > Bacteroidia > Chitinophagales > Chitinophagaceae > Sediminibacterium. Next base: position 1,788 of record DASVLZ010000226.1, on the reverse strand, counting down.
TCTTCCACGGTAAATGCTTTTTCTTTCTTCGCAGTATCGGGCTTTGTCTTCGGCACCCACCAGCCCGGTGTGCTGAAGCTGTAACGGGTATAATGGAAGTAACCCCACGACATCACATCACCGCCGGCGGGAGAAGTTTTCGGCGCATCTTTCAGTCCTGTTGTTTTATTGTATAACTCACTCACCATACTGTTCACTTTTGCATCCGCTTCCTGGTAGCCGGATACGATCCTTTCACGCGCGGCAGCAGGGTTATAGGCAATGGGCGAAGAAAGATTGTTGTTGGAACCGAAGCTGACAACGGCATATACATTGAATGCATCGAAAAGAAAATCCAGCATGGCCCTCGACTCTTTTTCGCTGGCAGGAAAATCACCTGCACCGGTGCGGAAAACAGGATGTTTATAAGTCAGGTTCCTGTTAATGGAAACACCACCTTCCCCGTCTTCATTCAGGCTGCCGTCTTTATCATTGTCAATACCTTCCTGCAGCAAAAGATATTTACCGCTTTCGCCTTTGGCAGGATCCGCTTTGATCAATACGCGCGCATCATCCGGATGCAGTTTGTATTCTCCTATGGGCGATTCCACGCGCATCATCGTGATCTTGCCGTTGCCGTCAAGGTCATCCACACCGTCTTCATTCAGTTTGCCATCCCTGTCATCATCCGTTTCAGTGGCATTTCCTGTTCGCTCGTAGCGAAGTCTGGCAAAATATTGCTCCATCGCATCGGGACTCATATTGGGAAATACATAGTAGGTAGTGCGGCCCAGCAGTTTCTGAACACTGTCGGAACCGCTGTTTTTCAGAAGCGTTTCGGCAAAGCCGATAGACAGTTCCATCCCCAGCAGGTGGTCGCCTTCCACGCCGCCGATCACCGCGATAGCGGGCTTGGTTTCTGTTTTGCCGGAGCCGATGGTGAGCAGCCAGATATCATGACCGCCGGAGGTTTTCCCGAGCGAGCGCAGGCTGGCCAGCTGTGGATAATTCTTTGCAAGCGTTTGTAAGCGGTCGGTCTGCCGGGCAGCATTGCTGTAATCCTGGCCAGTGGCCAGTCCCGACAAAAACACCATTACCGCGAAGAGAATGGGTTTTCGCATTAAGCAGGAGTTTAGGGGAGGAAATTAATTATTAATTCCTAATTAATTTCATCTTTGCCCATGCTCCTTCCCTTCCCCAAAGCCGATATGTTCCGCAACAGGTTACTGAAAGTATACCGGCACAAGAGTAAGCAGGCCAGGCGGATGGATATCGGCTGTTACCGCGTGTATGACCATGACCTGCCTGAGTTCCCCTTCTGTATTGAGTTGTATGAAGACAAGCTCTACCTTGCCGAATACCTGCGCAGGCATGGAATGAGTGATGAGGAACATGATGAATGGCTCAACCATTGCCTGGCGCTGATCAGTGAAGTGATGGAAATACCTGTGGGAAAGATGTATGTAAAGCAGCGCAAGCGGCAATCGCACAGGGAAGGACAGTATGAAAAGCTGGATGCCCGTAAAGAGTTCTTTACCGTAATGGAAAACGGGCTGAAGTTCCAGGTAAACCTCACCGATTACCTCGATACCGGCCTGTTTCTCGACCACCGTACCACGCGGCAGATGGTGCGTGAGATGAGCAGGGAGGCAAGGATGCTGAACCTGTTCTGCTATACCGGCTCGTTCTCTGTATATGCCGCATCCGGCGGGGCAAAGGAAGTGGTGTCGGTAGACCTGTCAAAGACATACCTGAACTGGGCCGAAGACAATTTTGCGATCAACCGTTTCAAAGATCCCGCCAGGTACA
>DASVLZ010000225.1:0-4337 GCA_036384615.1 Sediminibacterium sp. | reverse complement strand
TCTATTTTTCCCGAGCGTAGGGCAGATACGATATTGTCTGTAACCAGTTCATTCACCACCAGCCTCACCGTAGGATATTTTTTGGTGAACGGCTGCACAAACAAAGGCAGCAGGTAAGGCGCTACCGTAGGGATGATGCCGATCTTCAGCTCCCCGGAAATGATATGCCTGCTTTCCTTTACCAGCTCGGGTATCCTGTCGCGCCCAGCAATCACTTTCCTTGCCTGTTCAATAATGCGGGCGCCGGTTTCGGTAGGCACTACCGGCTGTTTGCTCCGGTCAAATATCTTTATGCCCAGCTCCTCTTCCAGCTTCTGCACCTGCATGCTCAGCGTGGGCTGCGCCACAAAACATTGCCTGGCGGCTTCCGCGAAATGCCGGGAATTATCCAGTGCGATGATGTATTCCATCTGGGTAAACGTCATGATAGATATTTTCTATGCGATTATAAAATTAATCTATTTTGACAATCGGCGGAAAAAAGCAATTTTTGTACGGATTCCCTTATCACTATTTAACATCAAGGAAAAATCAAACGAATTATGAGTGAAGAAATCAAATCCGGCGACATCAGCAAATGCCCTTTCCACGGGGCTATGAATAACCGCGGCATCAGTGGCAGCGGTACCGGCATACGCGACTGGTGGCCCGACCAGCTCAACCTGGGCATATTACGCAGGCATTCTTCTTTGTCTGATCCCATGGACGAGGGCTTTGATTATGCAGCAGCATTCAAGGCGCTTGACCTGGAAGCCATAAAAAAAGACCTGCACCAGCTGATGACCGATTCCCAGGAATGGTGGCCTGCTGATTTCGGGCATTACGGACCCTTGTTCGTGCGTATGGCATGGCATAGCGCAGGCACCTACCGCATTGGCGATGGCCGCGGCGGCGCAGGTTCGGGACAGCAGCGTTTTGCTCCTTTGAACAGCTGGCCCGACAATGTAAGCCTCGACAAAGCACGCAGGCTTCTCTGGCCGATCAAGCAGAAATACGGACGCAATATTTCCTGGGCCGATCTCCTGATCCTTACAGGCAATGTGGCATTGGAATCCATGGGCTTTACAACATTCGGCTTTGCAGGCGGACGTGAAGATGTTTGGGAAGCCGACCAGGATGTATACTGGGGCTCTGAAAGAACATGGCTGGGCGGCGATGTGCGCTATGCACACGGATCGGAAGGCGTGATAGAGAACCATGGTGTGCTGGTTTCCGATGATGATGCGGATGGCGATATCCACTCACGCAAACTGGAAAACCCGCTGGCTGCCGTGCAGATGGGACTGATCTATGTAAACCCCGAAGGGCCCGATGGAAACCCCGACCCTATTGCCGCAGCACGCGATATCCGCGAAACATTTGCGCGCATGGCTATGGATGATGAAGAAACCGTGGCGCTGATCGCGGGTGGTCACAGCTTCGGCAAAACACATGGCGCCGCACCGGCCACGCATGTAGGTAAAGAACCGGAAGCCGCCGGCATGGAAGAGCAGGGTCTGGGATGGAAAAACAGTTTCGGCACCGGCAAAGGCAGCGATACCATTACCAGCGGCCTCGAAGTTACCTGGACTGCCACGCCCACGAAGTGGAGCAATAACTTTTTCGAGAACCTATTCGGCCACGAGTGGGAACTGACCAAAAGCCCTGCGGGCGCCCACCAATGGGTTGCCAAGAGCGGGAAGAACATCATACCGGATGCATTTGATCCTGCGAAGAAACATCTTCCCACCATGCTCACAACGGATCTTTCATTGAGGTTCGACCCGGCATATGAAAAGATATCACGCCGTTTCCTGGAAAACCCGGATCAGTTCGCTGATGCGTTTGCACGCGCATGGTTCAAGCTCACTCACCGCGATATGGGACCAAGAAGCCGCTATTTAGGTGCGGATGTACCCGCAGAAGAACTGGTGTGGCAGGACCCTATTCCCGTTGTTGATCATAAACTGGTTGATGAAAAAGATATAGCAGCGTTAAAGGAAAGCATCAACGGTTCCGGTTTGACTGTATCGCAACTCGTATCTGCTGCATGGGCATCTGCTTCCACTTTCCGCGGATCAGATAAACGCGGCGGTGCCAATGGCGCGCGCATACGGCTGGCGCCCCAGAAATACTGGGCCGTAAACAACCCTGCCCAGCTCGGCAAAGTGCTGGATACGCTCGAAAGCATTCAGAAAACATTCAACGCCGCGCAGTCGGGCAGTAAAAAAATATCCCTTGCCGACCTGATCGTGCTGGCAGGATGCGCGGGTGTAGAGAAAGCTGCAAAAAATGCAGGATACAATATCACCGTGCCATTTACACCCGGCCGTATGGATGCATCGCAGGAACAGACAGATGTGGAATCCTTCTCACTGCTTGAACCTGTTGCTGATGGCTTCCGCAATTATACCAGGGGCAGGCTCAGCGTTTCACCGGAAGCATTGCTGGTAGATAAAGCGCAGCTGCTGACACTCACCGCTCCTGAAATGACGGTACTGGTGGGAGGTATGCGCGTGCTGAATACCAACTTCGACAATTCACAGAACGGCGTTTTCACCCAACGACCCGAAACACTCAGCAATGATTTCTTTGTGAACCTGCTGGATATGGGCACTTCCTGGAAAGCTGTTTCTGAAGGCCGTCAGTTGTTCGAGGGCAGCGACCGCAAAACAGGTAAACTGAAATGGACCGCTACTCGTGCAGACCTGGTCTTTGGTTCCCATTCAGAGCTGCGCGCACTGGCAGAAGTATACGCCAGCGCCGATGCCGGTGAAAAATTCGTGAAAGATTTTGTAGCCGCCTGGAATAAAGTGATGAACCTCGACAGGTTCGATCTCGCCGGAAAGTAGACATACTGTCGATCATAAAAAAGCCCCTGCATTTTCGCAGGGGCTTTTTTATGCATGCGTCCTGTGAGCAGGTCATTACCATAACCTGCATGTATTTATTCTGGTGATTCCTGTAAACTTACCCGCGATCCCGATACCTGCAGCGTATATATTGCCCCCACCTTCAATGCATAATTTTCTTTTTCATGGCTTACGGGAAATCCAAAGCAAACGGGATAATCGTATTCCCGGGTATGTGCCGCTATCACATTATACACATCGGCACCGAAGGGGATGGTAGTATCTTTCATTTCTGTAAAGCCTCCGATAATAAGCCCGGCCAGGTGATCCAGCATGCCGCTGCGTTTCAGCTGTATCATCATCCTGTCTGCGTTGTAAATATATTCTCCCACATCTTCGAGGAACAGGATCTTCTTTTTGGTTTTCAGTGATGAACTGCTGCCTATTGCATGCGCGATCAGTGACAGGTTGCCGCCTACCAGCGCACCTTCTGCTTTTCCCTTGCGGTTAAGCGTATTGCCTGTGCAGGAATATCGTGCTTTATTTCCCCGCAGTGCTTTACGCAGCGATTGTACAAAGGGATTGGCATATTCCCCATCATTAAATGCTGCTGCCATGGGAGCGTGCAGGCTGGCAATGCCGAACTTTTCATATACATGCGCATGCAGCAGCGTAATATCACTGAAGCCGATCAGCCATTTGGGATGCCTGCGGAATTTCCGGAAATCGATCCTGTCTATGATACGGCTCATGCCATATCCGCCCCGGGCGCAGAGAACAGCTTTTACCTGCCGGTCGTCCAGCATCTGCTGCAGGTCTGCCAGCCTTTCTTCATCCGTTCCGGAAGAATAATGGAACTGGTGGCCGAGCGTGCTGCCGGTTTTCACCTGGTAACCCCATTGCTGCAATACCTGTATGCAGGTGGCGGCTTTTTCTTCAGGCATATAACCGGAGGGGCAAACAATGCCGATGGTATCTCCTTTCTGCAGGTATGGCGGAATGATCATAACTACGAAACTATCCCTTTTTGGTTTTTGTTTTATGGGAAGAGACCGGCTCTTTCTTTCTCCCCGAGTCTTTCAATGCCTTATCGATCAGCATCTCTATCTGCCCGTTAACGCTGCGGAATTCATCTGCCGCCCATTTTTCAAGCGCATGGTATGCCTGCTCATCAATGCGTAAAACAAATGTCTTCTTGGCCAAACCCTGGATAATTATAAAGATTACCGATTCAGATTACTGGTACAGGCTGCCCGTGTTCAATACAGGGGTAGCCGATTTTTCGCCGCAGAGCACCACCATCAGGTTGCTCACCATGGTGGCCTTCTTCTCTTCGTCGAGGTGCACGATGTCTTTTTTGTTCAGCTGCTCCAGCGCCAGTTCCACCATGCCCACAGCGCCTTCCACTATCTTGAACCGTGCAGCCACTATGGCCGACGCCTGCTGGCGCTGCAGCATGGCGCCTGCTATCTCCTGCGCATAAGCCAGGTGGCTTATGCGCGCCTC
>DASVLZ010000224.1:0-2707 GCA_036384615.1 Sediminibacterium sp. | reverse complement strand
TGATAAGTGTCATGCTGTTGTTGAGATGTTAAATTGATGACCTGCTGTCAGCGATTGGCTTTTGGCTGTTAGCTTTGGATGATGCAGGGTCTGGTAAGTGCCATCGCAAAAATAAACAACAAACCGACCAACCATTTATCTTCGTGAAGAATTGCCGGAAACGGCCCGTTAAACCAGCAACTATCGCACCAAAGCTACCCAGGTTCCCTTATTGAATGCCCGCGGGCATATCCTGAAAACGCAAACCAAAACAAATGGCTGTAGCTAAAATTTTATGGGTTGATGATGAGATCGAAAGCCTGCAATCGCAGAAGCTTTTCCTGGAACACAAGGGGTATGATGTAACCACGCTTACGAATGGGTTTGATGCCATCGATTATGTAAAAGACAATCGTGTGGATGTGATGCTCATTGATGAAAGCATGCCGGGTATTACCGGGCTGGAAACACTGGCACGCATCAAGGAGCAATACACCCAGCTTCCGGTGATCCTCGTTACCAAGAATGAAACGGAGAACCTGATGGATGAAGCCATCGGCAGCCAGATAGCGGACTACCTGATCAAGCCCGTGAACCCCAACCAGGTATTGCTGAGCCTGAAAAAGATCATCGACAATAAAAGGCTGGTGGCAGAAAAGACCACCACGGCCTACCAGCAGCAGTTCCGCGAATTGTTCATGGCGCTCAACAGCAATCCCGATCACAACGAATGGATGGAGTTGTACAAGAAGCTTGTATACTGGGAGCTGGAAATGGAAAAAAGCGACAGCCCCGAAATGCGGGAAGTGTTCCAGGCTCAGAAGCAGGAGGCCAATACTGAATTTTGTAAGTACATCACAAAGAACTATGCTTCCTGGATAGATCCGAAAGCTGCTGATGCACCCATCATGAGCCACCAGCTTTTCCGGTTCAAGGTATTGCCGCATGTGGAAAAAGGAACGCCGGTGTTTTTTATCCTGATAGATAACCTGCGGTACGACCAGTGGAAAGCCATCCAGCCCATCTTTGCCGACAGCTTTCGCATACTGGAAGAAGAAACTTTTTATTCCATACTGCCCACTGCCACGCAGTATTGCCGCAATGCCATCTTTTCAGGACTGATGCCGGTGGATATTGAAAAACAGTTTCCGCAGCAGTGGAAAAATGATGATGAAGAAGGCGGCAAGAACCTGTTTGAAGAAGATTTCTTCCGCGCACAACTGAAGCGACTGAAAAAAGAGGATATCCGTTTCAGCTATAACAAAATACTGAACCATAACGATGGCCAGCAGCTGGTAAGCAATATCCATAACCTGTTGCAGAACGACCTCAACATTATCGTATACAATTTTGTAGATATGCTCAGTCATGCCCGCACGGAAATGGAAGTGCTGAAGGAGCTGGCGAGTGATGAAACCAGTTACCGCTCGCTTACCCGGAGCTGGTTTGAGCACAGCCCGCTGCACCAGGCGCTGAAAAAAATTGCGGAGAAAAAAGTGAAGCTGGTGCTGGCAACAGACCATGGCAGTGTACGGGTGAACACGCCGCATAAAGTGATCGGCGACAAACAAACCACCACCAACCTGCGCTACAAGCATGGCCGCAACCTCAACTTTGACCCGAAAGATGTATTGGCTTTCCGCGACCCCCGCGAGGCAGGCCTGCCCGTACCGAATGTGAACTCCTCCTTCATCTTCGCCAAAGATGATGGCTTCCTGTGCTACCCCAACAACTATAACCACTACGTCAACTATTACCGCAACACCTTCCAGCACGGCGGCATCAGCCTCGAAGAAATGATTATTCCGATCATTAAGATGAGCTCGAAAGGGGAGTGAGGGGATTGCAGAAGGCAGATTGCAGATTGAAAAATGCATCTCTTTCATCACAACTCAGTTCCCGAACCCCCAATTTCAAAATCTGCAATCTGCCTTCTGCAATCCCCTGTGGATAACTGCCTCCCCCCATCCCAAACCCCGGCGTTATTTTTGCAGGGATTCATCATGTAATCGTGAGTTATGAAGTATATACAGTCAACACTTGACAAATTGGGCAATATCCTCGGGGAATCTGAGTATACGGTAAGGTATGAGCGCGGCACTTTCCAGAGCGGCTGGTGCCTGCTGGAGGCCAGGAGGGTGGTGGTGTTGAACAAATTCCTGAGTGTGGAAGGACGCATTAATACATTGCTCGAGATCATTCCCCAGCTTTCCATAGAGTTCGACAAGCTTACACTCGAGTCGCAGAAACTGTACGAAGAAGTAATGAAAAAATCCGCAACAGAAGCCTGATCGCAGGGTTACGATGATAACAATACCTTACGGATAATACTGCGTAATGATCCTGCGGTAAATACGGAGCCTCCTTGCAGGAATTGTTTTAGCTTTGAATAGTGAGCATTCCACCTCTTACCATCACGTTTTTAGGCACCGGTACCAGTACGGGAATACCTATGGTGGCATGTCCCTGCCCGGTATGCGCTTCACCCGACAAACACGATAAAAGGCTGCGCAGCAGTATCATGGTCAGCTCGGCAAAGACCACCCTGGTGGTGGATACCACGCCTGATTTCCGTTACCAGATGCTGCGCACACATACCACCCAACTGGATGCGGTTGTGTACACACACCACCATAAAGACCATATTGCGGGTATGGATGATATCCGTGCTTTTAACTTCATAAACGGACAGGTAATGAACCTCTATGCCAGCGCCCTTACAGAAGAA
>DASVLZ010000223.1:0-5946 GCA_036384615.1 Sediminibacterium sp. | reverse complement strand
ACCGTTCCGAACTTATGCACCGGGTTGTGAACAAGTATGTGGTGGGAATGTTTTTATACAGCATAGGGGTAGTGTAATTTAGGAACATGGAAAACAGGTACCGCACGCTCCAGACCCTGGCAGCTATCGTTGCAGAAACTGCACATCCAACACAATACCAGTGTACAATACGCGAAATGATATTGCATTCCGTATTTGACTGGAACCTGATCCACAGCCACCTGAAATCGCTGGCAGAGGAGGGACTGGTCAATATCTCCCAGGGAGAAATGCTGCAGTTCTCCATTACATCCGCAGGTATCAGCAGGGCAGAAGGTTTTTATTCCGCACCGGATAATGCACTCACATTTGTTTATTCAGAAGTTGTTCCGGCATAAACTGTTCCTGGCGTTTATTTTTTTCCTGGTATCCTCTGCGGTAACAGCGCAGCCTCAACCGTATACTGCCGCCAACGCACATTCGCATAATGATTATGAGCAGGCAACACCTTTCTGGTTAGCCTGGAAAGCCGGCTTCGGCTCTATTGAAGCGGATATTTTCCTGGAAGGAGATGAGCTGCTGGTAGCGCATGATACCGCAGCATTGAAAAAACGGCATGCGCTGGAAAAGTTGTACCTGCAACCCTTAGACAGCTGCATCAGAACCAATAATGGTTACGTGTATCCCGGCAAACGCCCGCTGATATTGCTGGTAGATATTAAAACGGAAGCCGTAGCCACACTGAATAAACTGGTAGCTGTGCTGCAGCATTACCCCGCACTGATCCACAGCCCTTCACTGCTGATCACCATTTCCGGCAACAGGCCCGATCCTGCCACATATACAAACTGGCCGGGCTGGATATATTTTGATGGTGAGTTGGTGAAAACATATCCTGCGGAAGCATACGCGAGGATACCGATGGTAAGCGGCAACTTCAAAACCTTTTCAAAATGGACTGGGATAAATACCTTGCCTCCGGCAGACAGCACCATACTGGAAAACACCATCCGCCAATGGCATTCACTGGGTAAACGCACACGTTTCTGGAATGCACCCGATACTCCCAACAGCTGGAAAACACTGGTAGCACTCGGCGCGGATTTTATCAATACCGATCATATACCCGAACTGTCGGAATTCTTTCAGCGGCAATCAGCGAAGTAACTAACAGGTTACAGGTCGCGTTTCTTATGTACCCTGTAGCACAACAGCCAGATCAATCCCGTAAGTAGTATCGTATATACCACGAATTCAGGAATGGCATGGAGCGATTTGTCGTAGCCGGAATCGAACTTGCCTAAGAATGCGGGCTTCGGGATCAGCCTGTCTGATATCTCGAAGGGAAGATACCTGCCCATATCATGCACTTTTACATACATCCAGGCCACCAGTATATTCTCGATAACGAGGTAATAGAACAGGAAGATGCCCAGTGCTATGAAGGCCTTTTTTACGAGGTAACCCAGCATGAATGCAATGCTCAGCTGCGCAAAAGTCTGCAGGAAAAATAAAGGTATATAATACAACTGCTCACTCCAGCGGTAGGCAGAAGCACTGTCGACATAAAACCCAAATGATGCGGCAACAATGGAATACACGATGGTGATCACGAATGAAATGATCAGTACATCACACAGCTTACTGCTGATGAACTGGGCACGGCTCCATCCGTCAATGATATTCTGCCTGTGGGTACGGAAAGAATATTCATTCGTTACCAGCATGATCACCAGTATCGAAGGCAGCAGGATGAAGAACGAAGAAAAATAAGCCACCGAATGCCATGTTTCCGGGAAGGTGAAAGGATTGCCCATGAGCATCTTTACAATAGTGGCCACATCCTTACTGTGTGTAAGCGATTGTGTATACCCGTAATAAAACATCATATTGATGCCCGGGTAGGTAAGCGCCACAATGCCGAGCATCCACCAGAAAGCGGGATATTTTTTTATTTTAAGCCATTCAATTTTTATCAGGGAAAGCATCTTGTAACGGTTTAAGTTAGTTATTGGTAAGTTCAAAGAATTTGGCTTCCAGGCTTTTCTTTTTCATGCTGAGCATGTTCAGCGTTATGCCTTTTTCAAAACAGAAGCGGTTCACTTCTTCCGGCCTTGCCGTACCTATGGGAAAGAACAGCTGTATCCTGTTGCCTTCTTTTTTGAAATGCGTATAACCGCTGATCCCTGTTACCAGTTCTTCCAGCCTGCTGATATCGGAAGCGGATATCTCGATGATGTCTTCATTGGCCAATACCTCATCCACATTGCCTGCTGTGAGCAGATCGCCTTTTTTGAGTATGGCCACATGTGTGCAGACCTTTTCCACCTCATCCAGCAGGTGGCTGGCCATGATGATGGTCTTGCCGCGTTTGGCGAGGTCCTTGATCAGTTCGCGTATCTCTGCAATACCCACGGGATCGAGGCCGTTGGTGGGTTCATCAAACACCAATACCTGCGGATCGCCCAGCAGGGCGGCGCCGATGGCCAGGCGTTGTTTCATACCGAGGCTGTAAGCGCTGAAACGGCTTTTCTTGCGTTCATCCAGCTTTACAATTTTCAGCACGCGCTCAATATCCTCCGCAGATCCACGGCCGCTGATGGCATGGGTAATGTTGAGGTTATCTACTGCGGAGAGGTAATGGTAAAAATTGGGTGTTTCCAGCAGGGAACCGATATGTTTGCGGTTATCGGGCGATCCCGGCTGGCCAAACCATTGAAAGCTGCCGCTATCGGCCTTAAGAATATCGAGTATAATACTCAGCATCGTGGTCTTACCGCTGCCATTAGGCCCGAGTATGCCGAAAACACAGCCCTGCGGTACGTCCAGCGACACATTTTTCAGCGCCCGGATCGCACCGTAAGATTTGGAAACACCATTCAGTGAAAGAACAGATTGCATAAGCATGCCGTTTTTGATTGTCTTTCGAAGATAATCAGTTCTGCATGCGAAATGAACCTTTTTTTGACCAAATGGCGTATTGCCGATGTGAAAGGGGTATCGTGAGTTGGCGTGAGTTATCGTGAGTTGGCGTGAGTTGGCGTGAGTTATCGTGAGAACGTGGAACATTTAATAACTCACGCCAACTCACGATAACTCACGATAACTCACGTTACTAATTCCTCACCGGTTTCCCGCTCTTCAGCACGCTCTGTATCCTCTCGAGGGTTTTCTTCTCGCCGCAGAGGCTGAGGAAGGCTTCGCGTTCCAGGTCGAGGAGGTATTGTTCTGTAACCAGGCTTTGTTCGCTGAGGTCGCCGCCGCACATCACGTAGGCAAGTTTGCGGGCTACCAGCACATCATGGTCCGTGGCATAGCCGCCGCGCCACATGCCGTTGATGCCTGCATACATGGCGCCCAGTCCCATACGTCCCAGCACCTTCACATCTTTCCGCGGAACAGGAGTTACATAACCTTCATCATACATCGTAACCACGCTTTGCTTCGCCTCGGCAATACGCCTGTTGATGTTCATCACCACCTCGTCATGTCCTTTGCGCAGTATGCCTATATCGAATGCTTCCTGCGCCGATGTGGCCACTTTGGCGGTGGCTACTGTGAAGAAGCGGTTTTTAAGTGTGATCGTTTCGGGCTCGTCTTCATGCAGCTCATCGCCCGCCCTCAATGCGAATTCTTTACTGCCCCCTCCGCCCGGTATCAGTCCCACACCCAGTTCCACCAGCCCTATATAGGTTTCGGCAGCGGCATGTACCTTATCGGCATGCAGGTTCATTTCGCATCCGCCGCCGAGGGTAAGGCCATGCGGGGCGATCACCACCGGCACAGAGGAATACCGTACACGCATCATGCTGTTCTGGAACATGCGTATGGCCATATCCAGCTCATCATATTCCTGTTCGATGGCCAGCATGAAGATCATGCCTACATTGGCGCCCGCGCTGAAATTGGCGCTTTCATTGGCGATCACCAGTCCCTTGAATTTTTCTTCGGCAATGCCGATGGCTTTGTTCAGTCCTTCGAGCACTTCACCGCCAATGCTGTTCATCTTGGTACTCCATTCAAAGCCCGCCACGCCATCGCCGATATCATACAGCCTGCAGGCGCTGTTCTTCCAGACCAGCTTATCTGTATGATTACTGAGCACGAGGAATGCTTCGCCGCCCGGCACGGGTTTGTATGAGCCGGAAGCAGGATCGTAATACAGTTTCCTGCCATTCTCCACTTTGTAAAAACTGCCAGCGCCGGAAGCCAGCATCTTCTCTACCCAGGGGGCAATGCTGTAACCCGCGGCTTTCATCGCTTCCGCGGTTTTGGCAACGCCCAGTACATCCCACGATTCAAAAGCGCCTATCTCCCAGCCAAAGCCAGCCATCATGGCATCATCCAGCCGATACAGTTCATCACTGATCTCGGGTATGCGGTGCGATATATAAGAGAAGAGTGCATAATGGAACAGCCTGTAAAACTCACCCGCTTTATCCGGTGCGGCCTGCAGCATTTTGATCCGCTGTTTCAGGTCTTCCACGGGTTTGGCAGCATCCACAGAAGCGAATTTTGGTTTATTGCGCGGGCCGTATTCGAGGGTCTGCAGGTTCAGCGTCAGTATCTCTTTGCCTTCGGCGGATTTTGTTTTTTTGAAGAAGCCCTGGCCTGTTTTATCGCCCAGCCAGTTATTGGCAACGATCTTCTCCAGCCAGGAAGGAATGGTAAAAATATCTTTTGCCTCATCATCCGGGCAGTTGTCGGCAACGCCTTTCGCTACTTTCACCAGTGTATCAATACCCACCACATCCGCAGTGCGGAAAGTGGCTGATTTGGGCCTGCCGATAATGGGGCCTGTAAGCGCGTCCACTTCATCGATGGTAAGCCCGAGCTTATCCATGATATGGAATATGCTCATGATGCTGAACACACCAATGCGGTTGGCAATAAATGCGGGCGTGTCTTTGCACAGTACAGTGGTCTTACCAAGGTATACATCTCCGTAGTGCATCAGGAAATCCACCACATCGGTGTCGGTATAAGGGGTGGGTATGATCTCGAGCAGCCGCAGGTACCTGGGCGGGTTAAAAAAGTGAGTGCCGCAGAAATGTTTTTTGAAATCGTCACTCCTGTCTTCCGCCATCAGGTGAATGGGAATGCCCGAAGTATTGGATGATACCAGCGTGCCCGGCTTGCGGTATTGCTCCACTTTTTCATAAACAGCTTTCTTGATATCCAGCCGCTCCACCACCACTTCAATGATCCAGTCGCAGTTGCTGATATCCTTCATGTTATCCTCGAAATTGCCGGTGCTGATGCGTTTCACCACGTCTTTGGTAAAAACGGGCGAGGGGTTGCTTTTGATGGCAGCCTGCAGGGCATCATTCACCAGTTTATTACGTTCTGCGGGTTTGGTACTTTCTTCTGCGCCTTTCGTTACCATATCCAGCAGCAGAACGGGAACGCCGATGCCCGCAAAATGACAGGCAATACGCGACCCCATCACACCGCTACCCAGGATGGCTACTTTTTTGATTGAACGGATCATATACAAATGCTTCCAGTAAAAATAGTTAGTTATGCAACTAATTATATTCGAAATTAGCAAAAAAGATCACGGATTCCGCGATCAATCCGTGAAACCCGTGATCAAATCAGCGATCTATCGGTTATTTTTGTTGGGTATGAAAATAGATACGGCTTTGGTAGATAACCTGGCGCACCTGGCAAGGCTGCGGTTTGATGACGGGGAGAAAGAAGCCATACGCGGCGACCTGGAGAAGATGGTGGCATTTGTTGAAAAACTGAAGGAGGTGGATACCACAGGTGTGCCGCCCTTGCTGCATATCAGCGATGCGGTGAATGTGCTGCGCGATGATATAGTGGAAGGCTCTGTATCGAGGGAAGAAGCGCTGCTGAACTCACCGGTGAAGGATGCGCAGTTCTTCAAAGTACCCAAAGTGATCAGGAAATAATTATTTCACCGGCTCAAAAATGAAAACAATATCATGAGCGCTATTATCC
>DASVLZ010000222.1:0-4549 GCA_036384615.1 Sediminibacterium sp. | reverse complement strand
GCGTGATGATCGCATCTATTGTTCCGAAAGATGTGTTGCAGAATGCCACCACCTGGAACCAGGCCACCTGGTTAGCCGCTTCGGTAAGCGGACACGCCACGGTGGGCTTCCTGATCGCAGGCGCGGGCAATACGGCGGCATTGTGCATTATCTGCATTATGGTGGCCGCGGGTTTCTGTTTCATGTACCGGATCAAACCCAAACCGGCATTGAATGAACCTGGCGAGAAGAAAACGCTCGATAGTGTAAAAGAAGGGCTCAGGTTTGTTTTTTCCACCAAGGAAGTGCTCGGCGCCTTATCGCTCGATATGTTTGCCGTGCTGTTCGGCGGCGCCGTGGCCATGATCCCTGTATTTGCCAAAGACATATTGAAGGTAGGCCCTATCGGCTTCGGCTGGCTGAATGCAGCTTCTGATATCGGGTCTGTCTGTGTTATCGTATTGCTCACATTATTCCCTCTCCGCAAAAAACAGGGCCGCAGGTTATTGTATGCCGTGGGCGGCTTCGGCACCTGCATCATCATTTTTGCACTGTCCAAACTGTTCTGGCTGTCGTTTGCCATACTGATGCTCAGCGGCATGCTGGATGGCATCAGCGTAGTGATCAGGGGCACCATACTGCAACTGAAAACACCCGACCAGATGCGCGGGCGGGTGATGAGTGTGAACTCCATGTTCATCAACAGCAGCAATGAACTGGGGCAATTTGAAAGCGGCGTTATGGCCAAGCTGATGGGTGTGATACCTTCCGTAGTATTCGGCGGATGCATGACCCTGCTGGTAGTGATCACCACATGGATCAAAGCACCCAGCCTGAGAAAAATGGAATATTAAGGGAGCAGGCTTTCCAGCACATAATACACAATGGGGCAAAAACTGGCATTCTTCAGTGTGATGGCAGGTCTTTTCAGCAATACATCTTCATCAGTGTAAGGGAAACGCCTGCAGTCTGAAGGGCGTTCATCATAAATACTGCAACGGTTATCTGTACCGAGAAAAGGACAGGGCTTTGAGATAAGCACATAATCACCCTCATCGTCAAGAAAAAGATAGGTTTCGATAAAATCACCTTCCTTCATCCCGAGATATTTGCTGATACGCCGGATATCGGGTGTTTTGAAACGGGGTGAATAATTCTTGCAGCAGTTGGCGCATTGCAGGCAATCGATCTTTTCGAAAGCGGCTTCATGCAATTCAGGAAGCTGGCGAAGCACTGCATTCTTGTTGGCACGCTGCAACAGTTGCCGGTATTGCTTGCTGTGTTCGGAACTCCGTTTTTCCCAGCCATCCATTTTTACCGTATCCATACCTTAACAAACTATTGAATATGTTATAAAGAGTAACCTGTAATTTGCACTGCAAGAATAGCAGGAATTTCTGAAATTCTATCCGTACACCCTCTTTCTTATGAGTGCGATACTGGAACAATGGCTGATACTGATATCCACACCCGTTTA
This sequence comes from Sediminibacterium sp., assembly GCA_036384615.1. GTDB lineage: Bacteria > Bacteroidota > Bacteroidia > Chitinophagales > Chitinophagaceae > Sediminibacterium. Next base: position 3,093 of record DASVLZ010000222.1, on the reverse strand, counting down.
TGCGATCATCATCGGGCTGGAAGTATTGTTATCCCATCTGCAACACAGGAAATCCTATACATTCCGTGATGCCGCCACCAATTTTTACCTGTTGTTGCTGAATTCAGGCATCGACCTGGGCTTTCGCGTGGTATACCTGGCCATCCTGCAGTATTTTTTTGTACATGCCTGGATACATGTACACCATCCTTTCTTTTACTGGATGCTGTTGCTGCTGCTGGAAGATTTCCTGTATTACTGGCTGCACCGCTTCGACCATGAGATCCGTCTTTTCTGGGCAGTTCATGTAACACACCATAGCAGCCGGCAGATGAATTTTACGGTCGGGTTCCGCTCTTCTGTGTTCCAGCCGGTCTACCGGTTCATTTATTTTATTCCGCTTGCCCTGCTCGGTTTCCAGCCCGTGGATATTGCATTCATCTATTCATGCACCCAGATATGGGGCATTTTTGTGCATACGGAGTTGATCGGGAAAATGGGCTTCATGGAATATTTTATGGTAACCCCCTCCCATCACCGCGTGCACCACGGATCAAACCCGAAATACCTGGATAAGAATATGGGCATGTTCCTCATCATCTGGGATAAAATGTTCGGCACTTTCCAGGAAGAACTTCCTGCCGGTGCATACCAGCCGATCCGCTACGGGCTCACCAAAAACATAGAGAATCCCAATGCCGCCACTGTGATCTTTCATGAATGGGCGCAGATATGGAAAGACATCACACAGAAAGACCTTTCCCTGCGGTCGAGATGGCTGTACCTGTTCGGTGCGCCGGGATGGAGCCATGATGGCACCAGGTTTACCAGCGGGCAGATGCGCGAACAGGAAGCATTGACCATGCCGGAAGCCGAAGAAGCTGCCCCGGCAGATGATACATCTTTCCCGCTCAGGGGCGGACCGGCCTTCACCTCCCAAGCCGGTAACTATTGATTAACAGGTTATTAACCTGTTGCAAATCCCCCTGTTTTTCCCGTTATATCGGCGTAACTTTGCGGCGATTTATCACCTTTCTAAAGCTACGCTTTCAGTATGAACCTATTTGAGCAGCAGTCTGCAGAATTTACACAAAGACATATCGGTCCCAACCCCACAGATACCCGGCTGATGCTGGAGACCATCGGGGTTTCCTCTGTGGAAGAACTGATCGGAAGAACCGTTCCCGCAGCCATCCGTAATAAGGAAAACCTTCATATACCCGATGGCATCAGCGAGTTCGCTTACCTTTCTGAACTGAAGAAAGTTGCCGCAAAAAATACATTGTTCAGGAATTATATCGGGCAGGGATATTATGGCACCATCACGCCGAGCGTGATCCTCCGTAATATCTTCGAAAACCCGGGATGGTACACCCAGTATACCCCCTACCAGGCCGAGATATCGCAGGGCCGCCTCGAAAGCCTGCTGAACTTCCAGACCATGGTATCCGACCTTACCGGTCTGCCCATCTCCAATGCATCGCTGCTCGATGAAGCTACTGCTGCGGCCGAGGCCATGGCCATGTTCTTTCACCATGTGAACAAATCCGATGTAATCAGCAAACCGAAATTCTTTGTCGACAACAATATATTCCCCCAGACAAAAGATGTGCTGGCTACCCGCGCCACGCCTATCGGCATTGAGCTGGTATTCGGCGATTATGCCACGGCGGAGATCGGCAACGACTGCTTCGGGGCCATTGTACAATACCCCGATAATAACGGTTCCGTAACTGATTACCGTTCCTTCATTGAAAAAATACATGCCGCAGACGGGTTGGTGGTGATGGCTACAGACCTGCTGGCACTTACCCTGCTTACCCCTCCGGGGGAACTGGGCGCTGATGTGGCCATTGGCTCCGCACAACGTTTTGGTGTGCCGATGGGTTACGGCGGACCTCATGCAGCATTCTTTGCCACCAAAGACGATTTTAAACGCGGTATGCCGGGAAGGCTGATCGGTGTAAGTATCGATGCACAGGGCAACCGTGCGCTGCGTATGGCATTGCAAACACGCGAGCAGCATATCAAGCGCGAAAAAGCCACTTCCAATATCTGTACGGCACAGGCGTTGCTGGCCAATATGGCGGCCATGTACGCCGTTTACCACGGACCTGCCGGCCTTACCAATATAGCCAAACGCGTACACCTGCTGGCAAAAGCCGTATCTACATCGTTGACCGGTATGGGCTTTACGCAGGTAAACAAACATTTCTTTGATACACTGAAGATATCTGTACCGGATGCAGCTGCCGTTAAAGCAGAAGCAGAGAAACAGGAAACCAACCTGCGGTTCTTTGCAGATGGTACTATCGGCATCAGCATTGATGAAACCACATCTGTGGAGGATGTGAATGCGCTGCTCTCCCTGTTCGCTTCCATTGCAGGCAAACCTGCGCCCGGCATCGGTACAAAACAATTATCGGATGAAAGCCTGCAGACAGGCGCTGCCCGTACATCTACTTTCCTCACACATCCTGTTTTCAATACCCATCACAGCGAAAGCCAGATGATGCGTTACATCAAGATGCTGGAAAACAAAGACCTTTCACTGAATACCAGCATGATCAGCCTGGGAAGCTGTACCATGAAGCTGAATGCCGCTTCCGAGATGATACCGGTAAGCTGGCCCGAATTCAGTTCCATGCACCCGTTTGCGCCTGCAGAACAGGCCGGGGGCTACCAGCAGATCGTTACAGAACTGAGCAGCTTCCTCTGCGAGATCACCGGCTTTACCGCCTGCAGCCTGCAGCCCAACAGCGGTGCACAGGGCGAATATGCCGGGCTGCTGAGCATACGCAGGTACCATATTGCCAGGAACGAGGCCCACAGGAATGTGGTGCTTATCCCCATCAGTGCCCACGGAACCAACCCTGCCAGTGCCGTGATGGTAGGATTTAAAGTGGTGGTGGTAAAATGTGATGAAGCCGGCAATATTGATGTTGCCGACCTGAAAGCAAAAGCAGAACAATATAAAGACACGCTGGGTGCGCTGATGGTTACTTACCCATCCACACATGGGGTGTTTGAAGAAACCATTAAAGATATCTGCCACATTGTGCATTAGAACGGCGGACTGGTATATATGGACGGCGCCAATATGAACGCACAGGT
>DASVLZ010000221.1:0-5778 GCA_036384615.1 Sediminibacterium sp. | reverse complement strand
CCTGCCCCGCCTGTAAAGGAATATGAGTCGGATACCGATGCACAGGTGATCGGCGGCACCACCTGGATCAATGACCCTTCTGATGACGGCACACTCAACAGCCTGCGCCGTGCCTCATTTAAAAAATGGTGGATGGGGCTCATGCTGCGGCAGAACAGGAACATCCTCGAAAAGATGACCCTTTTCTGGCATAACCACTGGTCCACCGAATCGGCTATCGTAGAAAATGCGCGATACGTGTATACCCATCATACCCTTTTGCGGAGTATGGCACTGGGTAATTTCCGCACTATGGCCAAAGCCGTTACCACAGACCCTGCCATGCTGGTATACCAGAACGGGCAGCTGAATACAAAGCAGGCGCCCGATGAAAACTATGGCCGCGAATTGCAGGAATTATTCTCCGTAGGAAAGGGGCCGGGTTCCCAATACACCGAAGATGATGTGAAAGCCGCGGCAAAAGTGCTCACCGGGTGGCGCATAGATCCCGCCACCGTTACTTCCTATTTTACGGAGGCAAGACATGATACCGGCAATAAAACCTTCTCAGCATTTTATAATAACACCGTGATCCAGGGAAAGAGCGGACCTACAGCGGGGGATGAAGAAGTGGATGCCATGCTCGATATGATCTTTTCCACGCAGGAAGTGGCTAAATATATCTGCCGCAGGTTGTACAGGTGGTTCGTGTATTATGATATCGACAGTACGGTGGAAGCAAACATCATTACGCCGCTGGCGGATATTTTCCGCAACAACCATTACGAGATCAGGCCTGTGCTGGAAACCCTGCTGAAAAGCGAACATTTCTTCAATGCCCTCGCTAAGGGATGCCAGATCAAAAGCCCGGTTGACCTGGTAGTATCTGCCTGCCGTGAATTTAATATGGTATTTCCTTCGCCGGTGGATTATGTAAGCAGTTACGGCATGTATGCATACCTCGTTACCCAGGCTGCCCTGATGCAGCAGAACATTGGCGACCCGCCCGATGTGAGCGGGTGGAAAGCCTATTACCAGGCGCCACAGTTTTACGAGATATGGATCAACAGCGACACATTGCCCAAAAGGAATTTTTTTACAGACACCATCATCACCAATGGGTATATGTACAATGGGCAGCGTATAGAGATCGATGGAGCCGCATTCGCCAAAACCCTCTCCAACCCCGGCGATCCCAATCAGCTGATCGATGATATCCTGAAAGTAATATACCGGATAGATATTTCCGCGGCATCAAAAGCACAGCTGAAAACGGATATACTGCTGGGCGGGCAAACCAGCGATTATTACTGGACCGGCGCCTGGAATACATACATATCCAATCCCGATGATATGTCCAATACCACTACCGTGGAGAACAGGCTGCGCGACCTGCTGAAATATTTCATGGACCTGTCAGAATACCAGCTGGCATAAATCACTGATCATGGAAAGAAGACAGTTTTTGCGGAATACAGGCGTGGTGCTCCCTTCATTGCTGGGCGGTTTTTCTTTCAGGGCATTCAGTGCAGATTCGCCCATGATGCAATCACTGCTGGCACCCGCTACAGAAACGGATCATGTATTCGTGATCATACAGCTCAACGGCGGCAATGACGGATTGAATATGGTGATACCGCTGGAGAATTTCAGTAACTATGCCAATGCAAGGGAGAATATCTATATACCGGAAGACAAGGCGCTGAAACTGACAGACACTACAGGCCTGCATCCTGCCATGACGGGATTGGAAACATTATATAAGAACGGGCAGTTGCGCGTGGTGCATTCCGTGGGGTATCCGCAGCCCAGCTTCTCCCATTTCAGGGCCACCGATATCTGGATGAGTGCAAGTGATAGCAAGGAAGTAGTAAATACCGGCTGGGCGGGCCGTTACCTGAATTATGAATATCCCAATTTTCCATATGGTTATCCCAACAGTTCCATGACCGACCCGCTGGCGATACAGATAGGCTCCACTACTTCGCTTACCCTGCAGGGGCCGTCTGTGAATATGGGAATGAACATCAGCAATACCAGTAATTTTTATCACCTCATCAGCGGTATCGAAGACCCTGCGCCCGATACACCGGCAGGCAAGGAGTTGACCTATATACGGCAGATCGCCGAGCAAACGCAGCAGTATTCCACCGTGATCAAAGCTGCGGCTACCAAAACGGTGCAGCAGGTAAGCTATCCTGTTAATAATTCACTGGGCGATCAGCTGAAGATCGTGGCGAGGCTGATTGCGGGAGGATTGAAGACAAGGATATACATGGTGAGTTATGGCGGGTTTGATACGCATTCGCAGCAGGTAGACAGTACCGATACTACCGCGGGCTCGCATGCCCGGCTGCTGAAGAATGTGAGTGATGCGATCAAATCTTTCCAGGACGACCTGACATTTTTAAAGGTGGATGACCGCGTGGTGGGCATGACCTTTTCAGAGTTTGGGCGCCGCATAAAAAGCAATGGTAGTATGGGTACAGACCATGGGGCTGCGGCGCCCCTGTTTATTTTCGGCAAAAGCGTGCTGGGCGGTGTGCTGGGCGATACGCCCATGATCCCCGCCAATGTCACCGTAAATGATAACCTGCCATTCCAGTACGATTTCCGCAGTGTATACTCCACCATTCTCGCCAACTGGTTATGCGTAAAAGATGAAGACCTGCAGCAGATCATGCTGAAGAATTACCAGATACTGCCGCTGGTAAATGCCGGCGTATGCAAAAAAGCCGTGAACCTTTCCGGTGAAACACTGATCAGTAATTATCCCAATCCTTTTACCACATCCACCATCATCACCTTTACCACAACAGGCGGCCATACTTTAATACAGGTGATCGATACCACGGGAAGGGTGGTGAAAAACCTGCTGGACAAAGAATACGGCGCTGCCGGTACCTATACGGTTACTTTCGATGGCAGCTTTCTGCAGACCGGTGTATACTATGCCCGCCTCCAGAACCTCTCGGTGCAGCAGGTGCGGGCGATGATTAAGGCGCGATAGCTCAATTGTTCAAAGATTTCTATATATTTGCAACAAAGTAGCAAAAATTGACTGCGGGTAATACGATAAAAAAGATCATCGGTATTGTTCTGCTGGCGGTGTTTGCATTCGGGATTACGCCGAAGCGGACATTACATAACCTTGTTGCCGATCACAGGGACGGGAAAGCCGTGGCTTCCAAAGCCAGCTGTGATGATACGGTGCTGAGCAGGGCCGCTTTCAATTGCCAGTGTGATAACCTGGTGGTGGAATCACCTTTTGTACCGGGTATCGCTCCTGTTGCGCCGGAACTGCCGGTGCATACGATCTGCTGCCAGACCATATTTAAACAGGATGCCTGCCCTGCAGCATTATTCCATTCCGACCTTCGCGGGCCTCCTCATACCGCATAATCTGTACAGCGCCGGGCGCTCAGCTTCCCTGTATTTCTTTTTATTCACCCCTGATGGCATGATATATGCCATTCAACGAACATACTTATTATGAAATCATTGATCATACATCAACGGATTTACCTGTTGGCATTGCTTACACTGATCACCACAGGCTTGATGGCAATGCCTGCTGCCGATATCAATTCTTATCTCAGCGGAAAAATTGTAGACGATAAAACGGGACAACCCCTGGCGGGCGCGGCCATCTATATACACGAGGCAAAAACAGGTACGGTGGCAGATTCTTCCGGCTATTACAAAACACCTGCCGTGCCTGCGGGAAAATACCTGGTAGAAGTATCCTATGAAGGATATACTGCCATACTGGTTACGGTTGATATCAGTAATAATCCCGTTAGGGATTTTCGCATGAAAGTAACTTTCGCGGAAGCTGATGCGGTAACGGTTACCGGTATTGCTTCCGCCACCAAAACCCGGCAATCCGCGCAGCCGGTATCCATCCTCAAACGCAGCGACCTGATGCAGACCAGTTCCACCAATATCATAGATGCGGTGGCAAAGGCAGTGCCGGGTGTTTCCAGCCTGTCAACAGGCCCTGCCATATCCAAGCCGGTGATACGCGGACTCGGGTATAACCGCGTGGTAACCGTACACGACGGTGTGCGGCAGGAAGGCCAGCAATGGGGCGATGAACATGGCATTGAAGTGGATGAATACAGTGTGCAGAAAGTGGAAGTGCTCAAAGGCCCGGCTTCGCTGCTGTACGGAAGCGATGCGATGGCAGGCGTAATACACCTGATCACCAATGTGCCGGTAGAGCAGGGCACCATCAAAGGCAACCTGATGGGCAGTTTCATCGACAACAACGGCCTCTACGGAGGCAATGCCAACCTGGCGGGACACCTGATGAACGGGTTCAACTGGAATGTATACGGAACGTTGAAGTCTGCCGGTGATTACAGGAATAAATACGACGGCAAAGTATTCAACAGCCGCTTCGGGGAAAAAAATATCGGTGGCTATTTCGGATGGAATAAAGCATGGGGATACAGCCATATACTTATCAGCAATTTTGACCAGACACTGGGCGTGGTGGAAGGTGAGCGCGATCCTGTAACAGGAGGGTTTACCGTATATGGCGGCACGCCGTATGAGCATACGGCTACTGCTGCGGACCTCGACAGCCGGAGCATCTTCACTCCCAAACAACATATCTCGCATTTTAAAATAGCGAGTGATAACAATATTGCGGTTGGCCGCGACAGGATCGCCATCAATATCGGCTTCCAGCGCAACCAGCGCAGGGAACTGGGCGACCCTGACAACCCCGGTGTGCCCGATCTGTATTTTGACCTGAAGACGGTGAACTATAGTTTCCAGTACAATTTTGCAGATCATAACGGCTGGAAAACATCCACAGGCGTGAGCGGCATGTACCAGCAGAACCGCAACCTTGCAGAGGAAGTGCTGATACCCGAATACAACCAGTTTGATATCGGCGTGTTTGTGTACACAAGGAAAACATTCCACAATAACCTTACCCTCAGCGGCGGCATACGCGGCGACCATCGCAGCCTGCACAGTATGTATTATGAAGATGCCGGCACTCCCAAATTCGCCGCATTCAATAAATCCTTTGGCAACTTCAGCGGTAGTGTGGGACTGAGCTATAATGCGAGCGATGCGGTTACGCTGAAGCTGAACCTTTCACGGGGCTACCGTGCACCAAGTGTGAGTGAACTCGCCAGCAATGGCGCGCATGAAGGAACGAACCGGTATGAGTATGGCGATAATAACCTGAAAACGGAAACCTCTTTCCAGGCAGATGCGGGAATAGAAGTGAACACACCACATGTGAGTTTTATGCTGAACGGGTTTTATAACAGGATCAGCAATTATATTTTCTACAGCAAACTGTCATCTGTTAACGGAGGCGATTCACTGATGAATGTAGGCGGTACAGATATTACTGCCTTTACCTTTCGCCAGGCAGCCGCAACGCTTGCAGGGTTTGAAGCAAAACTGGACCTGCACCCACACCCGCTCGACTGGCTGCATTTTGAAAATACATTCTCCTACGTGGCAGGCAGTTTCAGCCAGAGCTTCGGCGGAAGCGATAAATTACCTTTTATACCTGCACCCAGGCTGCAGAGCGAACTGCGCGGCAATTTTAACCGCGCAGGCAAAGGTCTGCGTAACCTGTATGTGCGGGTAGCGATGGATAATGTAAGTACGCAGAACAGGGTGTTTACCGCCTACAACACGGAAACACCCACTTCGGGATATACGGTATTCAATGCGGGCATAGGCAGCGAGATCACCAATGCAAAAGGCAAAGTGTTATTCGGTATCAATCTCTCACTCAACAATATTACCGATGTAGCCTACCAGGAC
>DASVLZ010000220.1:0-2951 GCA_036384615.1 Sediminibacterium sp. | reverse complement strand
GGCGTGCATCAGTCAAAAGCCAATGCCAGAGGCCTTCCGCTGAAGGTAAGTTGCTTTGTGGGCGGACCGCCCTCGCATTCCGTTTCAGCAGTAATGCCACTGCCCGAGGGGATCAGCGAAATGCGCTTTGCCGGCGTACTGGGTGCACGCCGTTTCCGGTATGTATACCGCGATGGATACTGCATCAGCACAGATGCTGATTTTGTGATCACGGGTGAAGTATTCCCCAACGAGAACAAACCCGAGGGACCGTTTGGTGATCATCTCGGTTATTACAGCCTCACACATCCCTTCCCCCTGATGCATGTGCGTAAAATATATGCGCGCAAAAATGCCATCTGGCCCTTTACCGTAGTAGGCAGGCCCCCGCAGGAAGATACCAGCTTCGGTGAACTGATCCACGAGATCACCGGCGATGCGGTGAGTGAAGAAATACCGGGACTGAAAGAAGTGCATGCAGTGGATGCAGCAGGCGTACACCCGCTGCTGCTGGCAGTGGGCAGTGAACGCTATACACCTTACGCACCCGCAAAGCAACCTGCGGAACTACTCACCATCGCCAACCATATACTGGGCACTGGGCAGTTAAGCCTTGCCAAATTCCTGTTCATAGCGGCAGATGGCCACAGGCGATTGTCTGCAAGACCGGTGCAGGCATTCCTTGAATACATATGGGAGCGCATAGACCTTACGCGCGATGTACATTTTTATACAAAAACCACCATCGACACACTCGATTACTCCGGCACCGGCCTGAACACAGGCAGCAAAGTGGTGCTGGCAGTATATGGTGATGTAAAAAGACAACTGGCAACAGAACCCCCTTCCGTATGCAACGGAATATCACTGATCAGCAGGCCGCTGCTGGCTATGCCGGGGGTGCTTTGTGTACAGGCCAGCCGGTTTTCAACGTATGCCAGGGCCAATGAAGAGATGGATGCTTTGAATGCTGCACTGCTCCCGCAGCTGGAACAACTGCAGGGCATAGCACTGATCGTGGTATGTGACGACAGCAGCTTTGCTGCTGCAAACATATCCAACTTTGTATGGACAACTTTTACGCGCTGCAATCCTTCGCATGATATATACGGCATAGGATCCTTCACGGAAAACAAACACTGGGGATGCCGCGGTCCCCTCGTAATCGATGCACGCATCAAACCGCATCATGCACCCGTATTGGAAAAAGATCCATCGGTAGAGAAAAAGATCGACCGGCTTTTTGCAGAAGGCGGAAGCCTGCAGGGTATCTGCTGATAAAATGGCCCGCAATACCGCTGAAAAACACCTATCCGGATCAGCGGATATGTTCAAATGATCACCACTTCTACGAATCTATGCTACGGCATACTTTTTTAGCTGTACCTTAACGCCGGAGCCGTTGTTGTATGTACCCCCGGTTCTGCGTCTAACACAAAAAGCATGGTACCTGTGTTTTTGCAAACCCTCGGTAAACGCAACCCGGCATTATTTTATTTCGGATGGGCATGTCTTGCAGCATCGCTGGTAACAGGAGTCTGTTTCCTGCTCGACGCCGCGGGCAGTACCTGGATAAGACCCACCCGTTTCCTGTTCTCTACCACCATATTTGTCTGGACCATCGGCTGGCTCCTGGATGCGCTGCATGAACAGAAAAAATTATTGCTGTTCAGCGTGGCGCTGATACTTATCCTGCTGTTCGAAAACGGGTATACCGTCATCTTCGCCATGCACGAATCCTCCACCCATAATCATATTGCCCCCGGGCTGGATGCATGGATGATCCGGATGATGGAGATAGGAGTAGGCATCATATCTGTATGGGCGGCTTATTTTACCTGGCTGTTTTTTACCCGCCCATTGCCGGATATCAAACGCCATTATCTCTGGGGCATCCGTTTCGGACTATTGTTTTTTGTGGTGTTTTCCCTGTCGGGAAACCTTATGGCGGTATTGCCCGGCTGGAATGTGGCATCGCCCAACGGAGGGTCGGGACTGCCATTCGTAAACTGGAAACAGCAAAGCTCGGGACTTCGCGCAGCCCATTTCCTCGGCATCCATGCCCTGCAGGTATTGCCGCTGATGGGTTATTATATCAGCCGCAGAAGCATTATCACGATCATATTTTCCGTTGTATACTTTTTAGCTGTTCTCGCAGTACTCACGCAGGCGCTCCTGCAGCAGCCGTTGATCGAGTTGTATATGGGATGAGGGAATATCGAATATAGAACAGGGAATATCGAATAGAGAAGTGAATGGAGAAATGGGATGGATGTTCTGTTAGTTCAGCACAGGGAAATCCGGTCGCCGGATAAGCTGCGTTTCATATTTATATCGCAGGCCGCTGTTAAAAGTGATATTCCAGGGACTGATATTACCCGTAGTACGGGGATAATAATAGATCTTCATTTCCATAGTACCGAAAACAAGGTTCTCATTCCTTGTGCGGATGCCGCCGCCGATGGCCGTATAAATATCACCGGTACTAAAATACCGGCCGATGGATTTCAGGTAACTGATATTGGTAAAACCAAACGGCGCAAAACTAAATCCCAGCACTTTCCAGGTATTGTAAAAAACAGTTTCGCCATTCAGTGTAATACGCGTGGAAGCTCTCAGGTTGGGATCGTTCAGCCGCGGTATGCCAAAATCACTGGCTATGCGAAGGGGCTCATTCTGCATGGTCCTGGCCAGTTGTGTAATGCTGCCGCTGATAAAATGGCGTACATACCAGTGGCCGCCCCCGAGTTTGCGTAGCTTGGTGATCAGATCCAGGCTGGTCAGAAAACTGAGGTCCTCAAAATTCCCCTGGTTAAAATAGCCGCCCAGGCTCAACCTGAAATTCAGGTAATCCTGTTTGCGCGAGAAATAACTCCTCCTGTATTCAAAGCCGCCATAAGGCCTGGATATATTATCGCGTTTGCTCCATCCCCCGGTAAAGGAGATGTTGAAGCCTTCCGGAAGGTCTTCAT
>DASVLZ010000219.1:0-1585 GCA_036384615.1 Sediminibacterium sp. | reverse complement strand
GCCATGATCTTCCAGGAGCCGATGACATCCCTCAATCCCGTACTTACCTGCGGTTTCCAGGTAACGGAAGCCATCCGCACACATAGAAAAATACCAGGGGAAGAAGCCCGGCAAAAAACACTGGCGCTGTTTGAACAGGTGCAACTGCCCGATCCCGCAGCTGTATTCAAAAAATACCCGCACCAGTTAAGCGGCGGACAAAAACAGCGGGTGATGATCGCCATGGCCATGAGCTGCGAACCCTCGCTGCTGATCTGCGATGAGCCTACCACCGCGCTGGATGTAACCGTGCAGAAAAATATCCTGCAACTGTTGCGCAACCTGCAGCATCAAAATAATATGGGGGTTATTTTCATTACCCATGACCTGGGCGTGGTAGCCGAGATCGCAGACAGGGTTGCCGTAATGTACAGGGGAGATATCGTGGAGGAAGCAGATACCGCCGCACTGTTCCGCAATCCTTCCCATCCCTATACAAAAGCCCTGCTGGCCTGCCGTCCGGCATTGCATCCCAAAGGAGAAAGACTGCCCGTGGTGAGTGATTTCATGGAAACGGGCACAGAGAATATTGTAAAGACAAGTACTCATACTGTTGAGAAACCCCGGGAAAAACGCTCTAACCAATCTCCTATGCTTTCTGTATCGGGACTGAAAGTGCATTTCCCTGTAAAAAGATCCTGGCTGGGTAAGGTAACGGCTTATACCGCTGCCGTGGATGGTGTAAGTTTTGAAGTAATGGAAGGCGAAACGCTGGGACTGGTAGGCGAATCAGGCTGCGGGAAAAGTACGCTGGGCAGGGCTGTATTGCGGCTGATAGATGCCACCGCAGGAGAGATACACTATAAAGGAACCGACCTGCTGAAATGTTCTGCCGCCGAAATGCAGGCGCTCAGGAGAGATATGCAGATCATTTTCCAGGACCCCTACTCCTCTCTTAACCCCAGGATCACTATAGGGGAAGCCATTGCCGAGCCTTTGCAGGTGCACAAACTCGCCGCAACTGCCAAAGTGCGCAGGGATAAAGTGGTGGAGTTGCTGGAAAAAGTGGGATTGACAGCAGCCCATTTTAACCGTTACCCGCATGAATTCAGTGGTGGGCAGCGGCAGCGTATTGTAATAGCCAGGGCGCTGGCGCTGCAACCATCGTTTGTGATATGTGATGAGAGCGTTTCGGCGCTGGATGTAAGCGTGCAGGCACAGGTACTCAACCTGCTGAACGACCTGAAAAAAGAATTCGGGTTTACCGCCATATTCATTTCGCACGATCTTTCCGTGGTACGATATATCAGCGACAGGATCATGGTGATGAACAAAGGCAAAATAGAAGAAACAGGCACCCCGGACGATATCTACCTACGCCCCGCAACGGCTTATACCCAACGGCTGATCGAAGCTATTCCCAAAGGCGAGGTCATGGCAACTGTATAGAGGTGATGTTTTTTTATTTCCCCGCATTTCCGTACCTTTGCCGACTTCCAAATTCATGCCGTAACATGAAGCCGGTCGATCCAATCCCCGCCAGCCGGGTACGACAGACTTTCTGTGGCTATCATCGTAAAACAGGATCAGACACATGAAATTATCC
>DASVLZ010000218.1:0-9553 GCA_036384615.1 Sediminibacterium sp. | reverse complement strand
GCAAGGGTGCTCAGCAAATATGTGCGCGATGAAAAAGTGATCACACTGGAAGAAGCCATCCGGAGAATGACATCATTACCGGCGCAGAAATTCCAGTTGAGAGACAGGGGATTGCTGCGCGAAGGATTTGCCGCGGATATTGTTGTATTTGACGAAGAGACGGTAAAGGATATGTCTACCTACGAGCAACCCCACCAGTATTCTACCGGTTTTGATTATGTGCTGGTGAATGGAAAGATCACGGTAGAGCAGGGAAAACATACCGGAATGCGGGGAGGAAAAGTATTGAGGCCACAGGCGATGTAATGAATACAACGAAAACTGTTAATAATGCATATGTATAAACCATTTCTTCTGGCCCTGCTGCTGGCGGGGAAACTATACGGACAGGATGTTACCAGGCTGCATGAGAAAGCTGTGGTAGTGGATTCGCACAACGATATACTCACCGCCTGTATCGAAAAACAGGTAAGCATGGATGCCGACCTGAGAGGAAAAACACAGTCAGACCTCTCCCGTTTCAAACAGGGAGGTGTGGATGTGCAGATGTTTTCGGTGTGGTGCGATGGCAACAAACCGGATCCGTTTGGCTGGGCCAACAGGGAGATGGATACCTTGTATGCAGTGGCCGGACGCAATCCCGACAAGATCGTGATCGTAAAATCCTGGAAGGAACTGCAACAGGCTATCCGGCAGAAAAAATTAGCCGCCATGTTCGGCGTGGAAGGCGGGCATATGATCAGTAACGACCTGCAGCACCTGGAGCAGCTTTACAACAGGGGCATGCGCTATATGACCCTTACCTGGAATAACTCCACATCATGGGCCACTTCGGCGATGGATGAAAGCACAAAAAAAGACAGCCTCGCAGCAACGCATAAAGGCCTTACGGATTTTGGCAAGGAGGTGGTGAGGAAGATGAATGAGCTGGGTGTTATCGTTGATGTATCGCATGTAGGCGAGCAAACATTCTGGGATGTGATCGCCACCAGCACCAAGCCCGTGATCGCTTCGCACAGCAATGTATATCCCCTGTGTCCCGTTTTCCGTAACCTGAAAGACGACCAGATCAGGGCCATTGCAAAGAACGGCGGTGTGATACAGCTGAATTTCTTTTCGGGTTTTGTAGACAGCAATTTCCAGCAAAAAGAAAAAGCGTTCATGGCGCGCCATAAAACCGAGATTGACAGCCTGAAGCGCGCAGGCATGCAATATGAATATGCGGTTACTACTATTATGAACCAGTACCCCGCAGAAGCCACCGCTGCAAGACCCACGCTGGATATGCTGCTGCAGCACCTCGACTATATTGTACACCAGGCAGGGGTGGACCATGTGGGACTGGGCTCTGATTTTGACGGCATCAGTTCTTCGCCGCAGCAATTGGATGATGTAACCTCCTACCCTGTTATAACACAGGCATTGCTGAAAAGAGGGTACAGCAAAAGGGATGTGAAGAAGATATTGGGCGGTAATTTTCTCCGTGTATTAAAAGCCAACCTCCGGTCATAAATCTGTTTACAGGATGAAAAAACTATTGATACTTTTAGCGTTTCCATCGTTTTTATACGCACAACCCTTTACCCAACAGGAGATCAGCCGCTGGAAAGAACAGGCGAAGCACACTGAGATCGTGCGCGATAACTGGGGCATACCGCATATTTACGGTAAAACAGATGCAGATGCAGTATTCGGTTTGTTGTATGCCCAGTGCGAAGATGATTTTCAGCGCGTGGAGATGAATTATATTGAAAAGCTGGGCCGCATTGCGGAAGTAAAAGGAGAATCCGAACTCTATAACGACCTGCTGATGCGTATGGTGATCGATACTGCCGATGCGATCAAAGACTACCAGGACAGTCCGGCCTGGCTGAAGCAACTGATGGATGCGTATGCAGACGGCATCAATTATTATCTCTACACGCATCCCAAAGTTACACCTGCATTGCTGCACCGCTTCCAGCCCTGGTATGCGCTGTTATGGACAGATGGAAGTATTGGTGCAATAGATGTGGCAGGCATCGGTGTAAATGAGCTGAAGAATTTTTATGCTGCCTCGTCCGCTGTTACCGCCGCTGCCTCTATGGATTTCGATCCCCTGCCCGGCGGATCCAACGGGTTTGCCATTGCTCCTTCGAAAACGGCATCAGGTAATGCCATACTGTATATTAACCCGCATGTTACTTTTTATTTCCGTCCCGAAGTGGCTGTACAGAGTGAAGAGGGGCTGCATGCATACGGCGCGGTTACCTGGGGGCAGTTCTTTGTATACCAGGGTTTCAATGAACACTGCGGCTGGATGCATACTTCCAGTTACAGTGATGTGGCCGATGCCTATGCAGAGAAGGTTGTGCAGAAAGACGGGGCATTCTTTTATGAATACGATAAACAGTTACGGCCTGTCCAGCAAAAAAAGATAACGGTACGGTATCTCTCCGGTGGCAATCTACTGTCTAAAGAGATTCTTACCTACTACACGCATCATGGACCGGTGATGGCGAAAAGAAACGGGCAGTGGATATCGGTGCGCGCGAATAACAGGGATATAAAGGGCCTGATACAATCCTGGCAGCGGACCAAAGCAGCCAACCTTGCAGAATTTACGCGAACCATGGAGTTGCTGGCCAATACATCCAACAATACTGTGTATGCAGATGATAAAGGGAATATCGCCTACTGGCACGGCAATTTCATGCCGAAGAGAGATAACCATATCGACTGGTCAAAACCTGTTGACGGAAGCACCAGCGCTACAGAATGGCAGGGGCTGCACAATCTGGATGAATTGATACAGGTACACAATCCCGCAACAGGATGGATACAGAACTGTAATTCCACACCCTTTACTGTATCAGGCAGCAGCAGTCCGAAGAAAGAAGCATTCCCTGCCTATATGGCTCCTGCAGGTGAAAATTTCCGGGGCATTAACGCGGCCAGGCTGCTGGATGCGAATAAGGGATATACTATTGATAAAACCATCGCTACCGGGTACGATACGCATCTCGCAGCTTTTGATGTGCTGATCCCCGCATTGCTTAATGCGTATGCGGCAAATAAAACAAACGCGGCATACCAGTTGCTCGAAGAACCTGTGAAGCTGCTGTCTGAATGGGACAGGAACAGTGCTGCCGGTTCCATTGCCACCACGCTGGCAGTGGAATGGGGTCAGCGGATATGGCCACAGGCGCAGCGCAGCCGGGGTGTTAACGATCATGCCGACCAGGTAGAGAAAACAAAACGTTTTGCAGCCACGGCAGATGCCAATATTTTACTGCAGCCTTTGCTGACCACCATCCAGGACCTCACAAAAAAATTCGGCAGCTGGCAGATTCCCTGGGGAGATATCAACCGTTACCAGCGTTTAACAGGAGCGCTTACCGAAACTTTTGATGATGCCCGGCCCAGTATACCCTGCGGTTTTGCAGCATCTACATGGGGTTGCCTGCCGTCTTTTGTGAGCAGGACCTTCAACGGTACCAATAAACGCTATGGCTATAACGGCAACAGTTTTATCTGTGCCGTGGAATTCGGAAAAAAAGTAGTGGCCAGATCATTGCTTGCCGGGGGAGAAAGCGGTAATAAGCAATCCCCGCATTTCAACGACCAGGCAGAAATGTATACGAAGGGGCAGTTCAAGGATGTACTGTTTTACAGGGAAGATGTTATGAGGCATGCGGAGAGAAAGTATCGTCCGGGGGAGTGATAGCTATTGGTCCCCATGATACGTAGGGAGCGGTTGGCTATTGGTTTTTTATATCTGTAATAGAAAATCCCGCCGGGCTTCGCCGGCGGGATTTTTTTTTATCAGCATGCCATGGGCATTACATAAAGGGTAAGGATCCCTGGCCGTTATCATTTTCGGGGATATCGGCAGCAGGTGGTGCGGGTTCTGTTGCCGGTGCGGGAGCAGGGGCCGGGGCAGGAGCGGGTACTTTTTTAGGAGCGCTTTTCTTTTTAGGCGCTGCTTTCTTTACTGCCTTTTTGGGAGCCGCTTTTTTCTTCGCTGCTTTTTTTACCGCTTTTTTGGGTGCTGCTTTCTTTTTGGGAGCTGCCTTCTTAGCGGCTTTCTTTTTAGGGGCTGCTTTTTTCCTGGATACTGCTTTCTTTTTTGATACAGTTTTCTTCTTTGCCGCGGCCTTTTTCTTTGGCGCTGCTTTTTTCTTCGCTGCTTTCTTCACCGCTTTTTTAACGGCGGATTTTTTCCTGGTAGCTGTTTTCTTTTTGGGAGCTGCTTTTTTCTTTGCGGCTTTTTTTGCGGGTGATCTTTTTACGGCTTTCTTAGCCTTTTTGGGTGCTGCTTTCTTAGCAGTTTTTTTGGCAGCCTTTTTTTTACTTGCTTTTGCCATGATGGTATTAGTTTGTGTTGATCAATGATGGTACATGAAAGTTAAAAAATTATTCCAATAAAAATCTTTCTCTTTCTAAAAACCCATCCGGCGCAGCCATTGCAGGCATAGCGTAGGCCACTGGCTCAGTACAGGATCTGTGGGTGCCATACCAAAACCATGCCCGCCATGGTCGTAGATATGCATGGTTGCCGGCACTTTGTTCTTCTTCAAAGCCGTATAAAACGCAATACTGTTCATCACGGGAACCGTTTTATCATCGTCTGAATGCAGCAGGAATACAGGCGGGGTCGCAGGAGATACCCGGGTTTCCGTGGAAAGCGCTTTTACCATCGATTCTTCCGGGGACACACCGAGGAGCATATTCCTGCTGCCGCGATGGGCAAATGTGGTGTCCATAGTGATCACCGGGTAGATCAGTATGGAAAATGCGGGGCGTGTGCCTATACGCAATAAGGGGTCTGCAGCCGAAGGATCGCCCTCCTGCACCAGGGTGGTTAATGTGGATGCGAGGTGGCCTCCCGCTGAAAAACCCATCACCCCTGTTTTAGCCGGGTCTATATGAAACTCTTCCGCCCTGGAGCGGATGATGCGCATGGCCCGGGTAACATCATTATACTGATCCGGGTACCTGTGCCCCTCCTGTCTGGCATTGTTGAGGCGGTAGCGGAGCACGAAAGCATCTATACCATTCTCGTTAAAGAACTTTGCCGGCATCACGCCTTCCTTGTCAAAGGCAAGATGCGTGTAACCGCCGCCGGGACAGATAAGCACGGCTGTTTTACCAGTGGTATTACCTGTTGCCGGGTAATAATCCATGAACGGCGCCACCGTGTCAAAGCCTTTGTTCATAACCGTTTCCGGAGCAGGATACAGGAAAATACGCTGCTGTGCGCCGCTGGGTAATTGTGACATAAGGAACAGGATACAGAGAAGTTTACGCATGGTTGCAGGTGGGTTTTAGCAGTATTGGATCATCAGAAGGATAGCAGGGTTAGTTTGCCATCCATGGTGGCTGTTATCATCTGCCGGTCATCAAACACATTTACGGTATTCACCATGGAGTTATCGGTTTTGTGCACCCACAGTTTCTTTTTCTCTTCCGGGTCAATCGCGTACACCCTGCCGTTCTTGGTACCAAAATATACTACACCTTTTCTTTCTATCAGCATGGAAGGCACATGTTCATACCCGAAGCCGCAGTCGAGTTTCCAGGCTACGGATTGTTTTTCCCTCGATGTAGGGAAGGCTACTACCAGGTCATTCATCGTTTTGCCATACACATACCTGCCATCGGCCGAAATACCCATGGATTCCCTCACAGTGGCTTCATTACTGCGCCACAGGGCCGTGCCTGTATTCAGGTCTATGGCCGAGAGGTAGCGGTCCGGCGCCACCACGTATACCACATCATCCTTGATAACGGGTATGCAGGAAGCAGGAGAGAAATTTCGTACCGATGAGCCGTTGTTCCATTTCCATATCAGCTTGCCCGTAGCGGCTTCGAGGGCGTAGAGATTCCTGTCCCAGGCCCCGAACAATATCTTATCTCCATGCAGCACCGGTATACTCATGACAGGCCCATCGAGGCCGTCAAAACTCCATAGTTCTTTTCCGTCTTTCAGCGATAAGGCCCTGAAATGGTGGTCACTTCCGCCGATATATACTATTCCCTGGTTAATAAGGGGGCAACCCAGCACCGCAGCACCTGTGGTAAATGCCCATATCTTTTTACCGCTGCCGGCTTCCAGGCAATAGATATTTCCATCTCCCGAGCCAAATACCACGCGGTCTTCGCTGATGGCAGGAGAGGAAAAAACAGCCGCACCGGTTTGATAAGACCATTTTTTCTTACCGTCCTTCAGCTTCAGGGCATCCACCCTGCCGAGGCTGTTGCCGAATATGACCAGGCCTTTACCCACTGCCGGCGTGGAGATGACGTTGCCATCGGAATGGTAATTCCATTTTTCTTTTACAGAGGGAAAACTATCATTTACCGTATAGGAAGGGCGGGGATACTGGCCAGTGGTATAAGTATGCCGTTCCAGCTTTACCCTTGTCCAGGGCTGTTTTGTAGCTATACCCGGTGTGCGTTCAGAAAAGATAAGGGAGTCCGGCCGCACATCTACCAGGTTATAGCCTCCGTAAGTGGCTTTGGCGCGCAGGTTGGAACGTCCCATAACGCCAGGAATGCCTTCAAAATTCAGTGCATGGTTGTTATGCCCGTGGCCACAGAGTATGGCCAATGTATTTTTCTGTTTCAGCCTGTCGGTTACCTCGTACCAGTTGTCAAGGCTGTTATCGATAGGATAATGATTCAGGAAGATCAATGGCTGTGATGGCGGTATTTTGGCCAGCTCTTTATCCATCCAAACCACCGCATCCCTCGGAATATGTCCATCGCTCATACGCACATACGGGCCTGATGCGCAGCCCATGAAAGTGATTCCGTTATGACTGAATACAAATCTATCATTACCAAATACCTTACCGAAGGTAACGCCCCCGCTTTCACTCCAGCCGCAGTCGTGGTTGCCGGGAATGATATAATAAGGCACTTTGAATCCATCCAGTACCTGTTTGGCCAGCCTGATCTCGGCATCGGTACCCAGTTCCGTGATATCGCCGGTGATCACTACAAAATCGATATCGTTCATGTTATTGATATCGGCCACGGTTCTGCGAAGATCCTCTTCCGCTTTTCCATCGGGAGAGCCGATATGCGTATCGGAGAGAAAGGCAAACCGGAAAGGTTTCCATTGCGACTGGCATACAGTAAGCCCCAGGCAGGCAATTAAACAGAGCAAAACATGTTTCATGGAGGAAAGTTAGCGATCTTTGAGGCTTGGTTGTCTATTGGCCTTTAGCTATTGGCTGTTAGCTAACAGCCAATAGCTAAAGGCCAATAGCGGCACAAATTCGTTTTTATGAAAAAAACAGTTGTTCTGGGGGCGAGTGATAATCCTGCCCGGTATAGTTTCCTGGCGGTGGAGAAACTGAGGCGGTATGGCCATCCGGTGGTGGCTATCGGGAAAAAAGCAGGCAGGGTGGCCGATACCGATATCATTACAGAAAGACCTGATGAAAAAGAAGTGGATACGGTTACCTTGTACCTGAATCCGGTATTGCAGAAACAGTATTACGATTATATCCTTTCACTCAAACCGCAGCGCATCATCTTTAACCCGGGCACTGAAAATCCTGAACTGGAGAAGCTGGCTTCCGACAATGGCATACAGCCAATGGAAGCCTGTACCCTGGTTTTGCTGGGGACAGGACAGTATTGAACAGTGAACGGATGTTGATCAGGGTTCTGCTGTTTACTATTCACTGCTGGCTGTCCAGATGGTACTCCTGTATCAACGCAGGATTTTCGGGAGTGAGGGTGAAACGTACCCTGATGTTATTATTCTCACCCCGGAGAATAAAATAACCCCGCAGCTGGTTTTCGGCAATGACTTCGCTTACAGAAACGATCTTTCCTGCTTTTGCAAAAGCGGCAGCGGCTTCTTTCCTCAATACATCGATATAATAATCGGCAAAAAAGTTTTCGGCGAAGATGCCGGAGCTTGGGGCATTGCTGAAATCGGGTAAGAGTTTCAGCAGCTCATTCTTTCTTTGGGTAAGTATGGGTGAAGGCGGCAACTGTCTTGGTTTGAGTTGCGCCATCCTGATCAATGTATCCAGCACTGCAAAGTTGGGTGGCGTGGTGGGTGCATAGGTAACATTGGCAAACAGGATCACGCCCAGGCCGTACTCGGGCAGGAAACGCCAGTTGCTGCCGAAACCCGGCAGGCCGCCGCTGTGGGCAATGCTTTCGTGCCCTTCACAGTCGCGTGTCCAGCTGAGGCCATAGCCATATGCAGACGTGGTGGGGCATGCTCTTCCTCCGGGATAGCGGTAATTCAGGTTAAGACCTATGAAGCGCCAGGGCTGGTGCATTTCGCGAACAGAACTTCTTTTGACCGGGCCTGTTTCCCTGTCGTTCCTCGGGGGCCATGCATCCTGATGCAGCGCCACATATTTGCTGAACGATTCTATGGAGGTAATCATCCCGCCCATAGCGCCATAACTGCCATCATGCAGCAGGTTTTCTTCTTTCCATGCACCGTTTACCCAGCGATAGCCATGCGCCAGTGAGGCCGCAGGCACTTTTGTATACTCCCATTCGGCCTGATTCATGCCAAGAGGCTGCCAGATATTTTTCCTGATGTACTCTTCATAAGAAATACCACTCACTTTTTTGATGATATGACCCAGGATGGCAAAACCAAGGTTGCTGTATTCATATGCTACTGAAGGCACATTGGATAAACTGACCCGGTTCCTGAGAAGTGATAACAACTCTTCATCCGTATCGGCCAGTTGCCTGTCGCCCCAGGGATTATCTTCCGGGAAACCGGCCGAATGCGTGAGCAGGTTACGGATGGTGATCACGGGCGCATCACTGGTAAGCCGCTGGCCTTTCAGTTCGGGGATGTATTTTTCAACAGCATCATCCAGTTTCAGCTTTCCTTCATCCCTTAATTTCAGGATGGCCATAGCTGTAAAACTCTTGCTCATAGAGGCAATACGGAACATGGTCTGCGTGGTGGCAGGCACTTTCTTTTCTATATCTGCAAAACCGCCGGCGCCACTGTATACCAGTTTTCCATCGAGCATAATGCCGAATGCATATCCCGGAAAATGATTTTTTGCTGCGTATTCACTGTATATCCTGTCTATGACGGGGAATAGTGCGCGTACTTTACTCAACCGCCCGCTATCTGTGAATACAGGTTGCGCATAGCCGGTATTGGCAGACTGCGGCCGTGCTGAAAAACAGCATGCCATCATACCTAACATACATATTGCCCGGCGGAGATGTTCGCGTATCATCTGGTTCATTTGAGTGTGCTCTCTATCTGTTCTATCAGTTTCTGGCGATTCATAGGATATCCGGCTTTCGACAATTCAAAGCTTCCATCGGCTTTGATGATGGCATAGGTAGGAAATCCTGTTCCGCCGATTTTTGTCATGATGTCTTTTGTGAGGTCTTCATTCGCAAGGATATGGTATCCTTCCAGGTTAAAGTAGGCGATCAGCTCTTTCCATTTATTATCCTGGCCCACATCGTGGTTGGCAATATAGAGGTAATCAAGTCCTTTCCCTTTAAAATATTCCTTGATGGCGGCGCTGTTCTTTTCCATTTCTTCCCTGCATGGACC
>DASVLZ010000217.1:0-8939 GCA_036384615.1 Sediminibacterium sp. | reverse complement strand
CAATCCGTTATTCATCATTTTCCTGTTATGCCGGGCAAAACAGCTATTTGCCGCCTGGCTGATGCCGGCTCTGCCTGCTGCAAGGCCCAGGTGGCAGCCAGGTCGGTTTCGGCATTCATGCACGAATCGGCAACCACACTTTCCTGGTAAGTTTCGATTTCCGAAAATGGTGCGGTGCATCATGCCGGTTTAACAGCACACCATGTATCGGCTAACCGGTTTTGTTTATTTTTGCGGGACAGATACCCTCTGTTTAAAACGAAGTATTATGATCAAGACTGGAAACCCCGTGATCAGCATCTACACCGAAATGACGCCCAACCCCGAAACCATGAAGTTCGTGGCCAACAAGCTGCTGTATCCCGGAAAGAGCATCGATTTTGCTGATGAGAGCATGGCAGGCCCTTCGCCGCTGGCAAAGGAACTGTTCAGTTTTCCTTTCATCAAAAGCGTATTCATCGCCAGCAATTTTGTAACCCTGACCAAAACCGCCGATACCGCCGACTGGCAGGATGTGATCCCAGCCATCAAAAATTTCCTGAAAGAATACCTGGAGAATGGCGGCGTGGTGGTGAATGATGAAGAAGTAGCCAAGGTAAAACAGGAAGCAAGCAATGCCGTAAGCGCCGATGATGATGATGTGGTGAAGCGCGTAAAAGAGCTGCTCGAAAACTATGTAAAACCCGCCGTTGAAATGGATGGCGGCGCCATACAGTTCAAAAGCTATGAAGATGGCGTAGTGAACCTGATGCTGCAGGGAAGCTGCAGCGGCTGCCCCTCATCCATGATCACCTTGAAAGCAGGTATCGAAGGCATGATGAAACGCATGATCCCCGAAGTAAAGGAAGTAGTGGCCGAGGCCGAATAATATTTGTAAGTTGAGTTTCAGAAGATGCTCCGCAACCCGGGGCATTTCTGTTTTTGTTGCAGCCGCTGTTTCGCAGATTATTTCCCTAACTTGATCGAAATTTTGAATATGCATCGTACAGGTCTGCTTTGCGCATGGTTGTTTTGTACCGTATTCGTTTGCGCCCAGCCTAAAAAATTCTTTACTGTGAGCAAAGACAGTTCCATTCTTACCCTAACGTCCGAAGGCGCATCGCACCTGGCATCGCTGCCATTGAAATGCCTGCACCAGGAATATCCCAACAAAACCAGCCATACCTCTGCAGGTGATGCCGATCATCTTCAGACACCCAGACAAATGCATCCCGCATTTTATGGTTGTTTCGACTGGCATAGCTGTGTGCATGGACACTGGATGCTGGTAAAACTGTTGAAACAGTTTCCGCAACTGCCCGAAGCCGCACAGATCAGGCGGGCCATCAGCCAGAACATTACACCGGAAAATATTGCAGGAGAGATAGCTTATTTCGGCGGAAAGCTCTCCCGCAATTATGAGCGCACATATGGTTGGGCCTGGCTGCTGAAACTGCAGCAGGAACTGCTCGAATGGAATGATGCCGATGCCATCCGCTGGCGCAATGCGTTGAAACCGCTTTGTGATACGGTCATTAAATTCTGGGTTGAATACCTGCCCAAACAAACTTATCCCAACCGTACGGGTGTACATCCCAACACTGCTTTTGGCCTTGTGTTTGCACTCGATTATGCAAGGGCCGCGCATAATGTATCTTTTGAGAACGCCATTCTCAAATCGGCCAGGCAACTGTACCTGCACGACAGGAATGCGCCCAGCAGGTGGGAGCCGGATGGCACGGATTTTCTTTCCCCTTCGCTGGAAGAAGCCGACCTGATGAGAAGGGTGTTGCCGCAGCAGGAGTTTGTTGCATGGTTTACCGAATGGATATCGCCCGAAGGGCTGCAGCACCTTACGCAGCTGCCGGTAATATCTGACCGCAACGATTACCAGATCGTGCACCTCGATGGCCTGTGCATGAGCAGGAGCTGGTGCATGAAAGGGATTGCCGGAACCTTGCCCGCCGGTGATCCGCGCAAACAGTTGCTGACACATGCCGCCATACGACACCTTAATGCCGGCCTGCCCAATATTGCCAGCGGCAACTATGGCGGTGAACACTGGCTAGCCAGCTTTGCAGTATATGCCCTGGCCGAAGAATGAATCATAACAGCATGACGGTACCCGATATCTATCACCAGTTCATCAATGGTTTACAGCACACCGGCCCGCTGGAATTTATTGCCGTGTTTGCGGGAATAGGCAGTGTATGGTTCAGCAAAAAAGAAAATATACTGGTGTACCCGGTAGGGCTTGTTAACACGATCATATACATCTACCTGAGCCTGAAAGGCCACCTGCCGGGAGAAGCGAGTGTAAACCTGTACTATACCATCATGAGTATTTACGGATGGATCCTCTGGGCGAAAAAAGACGAAGTAAAACATGAGAAAGCACTGCACATCACTTCCAGCAATGCAAGGGAATGGATGCAGCAGCTGGCCTTCTTTGTTATTTTTTACATCGTGATCTTTATCAGCCTTACCTGGCTCAAAAAAGAATTTGCTCCTGAAGCCATTCCCTGGGCCGATGCTTTTGCCAGCGCTTCAGCCTATACCGGCATGTGGCTTATGGCACGCAAAAAAGTAGAAAGCTGGCTCTGGTGGATCGCCACCAACCTCGCATCCATACCCTTGTATTTTGTAAAAGGGTATGTGTTTACAAGCGTGCAGTTTTTGGTACTGCTGGTGCTGGCGGTGGCGGGACTGATGGAATGGCGCACAAGGGCTTTGAACAGATGAGCAAGGAACAGAAGAACAAGGATCGGACATTGTATTACGTAATTTTACGAAGAGTAAATACGGTAGAATAAGATTTAGTTGCATGGGATATTTGCCTAATGAAAACGTTTACACTGGGTGACAGGTTGGTTGAGTTTGCAGTTGCAATTATCAAAATATCGGAAAAGCTTCCTCCAATATTTGCAGGAAAACATCTCGCATCCCAACTTACCAGGAGCGGCACTGCGCCCGCACTGCATTATGGGGGAGGCACAAGGTGCAGAATCAAGGGCGGATTTTATCCATAAAATGAAAATTTCTGTAAAAGAGTTGCGTGAAACATTTCATTGCCTTAAAATCATTTCAAAAATGAATTGGAACGAAAACATTATTCTGAATTCACAACTTTCGGAATGTAATGAACTAATCAGCATCTTTGTAAAGAGTATAGCCACCGCACAGAAAAATCGGGACAACTCAAAAATATAGATATTCCGATCCTTGTTCTTCTGTTCCTTGTTCCTTGCTCATTTGTTCACATGCTACATAAAATCGTAATCATAGGCCCGGAGTCTACCGGTAAAAGCACTTTGTGTGAGTTGCTGGCGCAGCATTACCATACGGAGTGGTGCCCGGAGTTTGCGAGGGAATACCTGCTGACCAACGGCACACAATATTCTTTTGATGACCTGCTGACCATCGCCAAAGGCCAGCTGGCCATGGAAGATGAATATACGATGATGATGGAAAGCCGGTGGACAAATGCCGGCGGAAGAAACCTGAACCCGCATACACTTTCGAGTTCGGTCAGTAATCCCATGCTCTTTATCGATACTGATATGTATGTGATGAAAGTGTGGTGCGAATATGTATTTGGCAAATGCCACCAGTTTATCCTCGACCAGATTGTTCAGCGCAGGTACGACCTGTATCTTTTATGCAATACCGATCTTCCCTGGGTAAAAGACGAGCTGCGCGAATATCCTGATGAAGCTACCCGTGTTGAGCTGTTCCATATTTACAAAGACCTGCTTGTAAACCAGCAGGTTCCCTGGGCAGAGATCAGCGGTAATGATGAAAAGCGGTTAGAAAAAGCGATTGCTGCGGTGGAGAAATTGAGAGGACAAACCTCATTTACTCTTTAATAACCCTGATATATCCGGGTCATCTTCAATATTATTCATCTCACGTAATATCTGCGGATAGCGCCAGGCAACACGGTGGCTCATGGGTTTTACGGCGAACTTTTTAGGATTGGGCAGGGCAGCTATGATCATGGCCGCTTCTGTACGGCTCAGGTTTTTGGCGCTTTTGCCGAAGTATTTCTGCGCGGCAGCTTCTATTCCATAAATACCGGGACCCATTTCAATCACATTCAGGTATACCTCGAGTATGCGTTGCTTGCCCCATATCCATTCTATCAGTTTGGTATAATACATTTCGGGCACCTTGCGTATGTATCTTGTAATACCACCGGCCTGCCAGAAAAATACATTCTTGGCGGTTTGCTGTGTAATGGTGCTGGCACCGCCGCCCAGTGGTATTTTGGATTTTTTTCCTTTCCGCGGGTGAAGGCTTTTATCGAGCGCATCCCAGTCAAACCCGCTATGGTCCATGAACGCCTGGTCTTCGCTGGCAATGGCGGCGAGTTTTACATTGTAAGAAATATCATTCCATCCTACATAATCCCTGTGCAACCCATACCATGGCAGGTTACCCATCTGCGTAAGCGTTATGGGAGGCATTAGCCAGCTGCATACAGCCGTATAAAAAAGGGAAGAACAAAACAGGAACCACACAATACACCTGGCCCAACGCCAGAACCGCCGCCATGTGAAACGGGTTTTCATGGCAGGAAGATCGGGAATAATGAACAGATGAGCAAGGAACAAGGAACCGATGAACAAGGATCGGAGAAAAATTCAGGAACAATTACAAATTACATTCATCCAGATCTGATGTTCATCGGTTCCTTGTTCCTTGCTCATCTGTTCCCCCGCTCAATATCCGCAGCGTATACCGCCCGCCTAATACAACAGAGGTTTTGTGCAGGGAGGAAAGGAGCGTGCCTATGGCGAATACGCCGCCGGCGATGCCGATAGTGGTAAGGTTGCGTGCGCTGAAGACCTGCTCCTTCCGGATCAGGCTGTTGAAAATATTGGCGGATATAATAGAGGCGCCCGCAATTTTAAATAATGCCCCGCTGTTAAAGAGGTTGGTATGTGTTCTATTGGGAACAGCATATATTTCTTTGATATGCAGCTTCAGCATACCCATTCTTCCGGTATCAAGCCGAAACACACCCAGCTCAGTGTATACAGAGCGCACGGTAAACATATCTACCAGCAGGGAATCGTTCCTGATATCTTTGATGTATCCGCGTATCCATTGTTTGCTGCTGAATTGAAAATTAATCTCGCTTCCCTTGATCCAGGTTTGCAGTGTCCTGTTCTTATTTTTCAGCACAAGCAGGTCCATCTGTGCGGTGCTGTGCAGGGCGGGGGCCAGCAATAAGAAAAGCAGCAGTTTCTTCATCGGCATGAAAGGTACTTTCTCCTTACTTAATGTATCGTTAAAAGCAACATTCTATCCTTATCCACCTATCAACTGGTCAACCAATCAACTTATCCCTTGATCTTATCTCCATACGCCAATACACCTGCGGCAAGTGCAATACCGAAACCTATTAAGATAAGGCCCGAGATCTTGTTGAAGATGCGGAGTATTTTAGGTGTCATCCTTGACCGGAGTTTGGAGGCGAGCGCTACTTTGGCAATATCGGTGAGCAGTACAAACAGGAGGCAGGTTCCGAAAACGATGGCCCTGTATTCAAGCGGATGCCTGGCTGTTTGCGAATCCAGCGAAACCGCTCCTGACCATACCAGCCAGAAAAAGAAAACCGCAGGGTTGAGGATATTGATCAGGAAACCGGATGCGAATATTCCTACAAAATGATGCGGTCTGAATTCGCGCTGTATGATCTTGTTCTCTTCATCGGTCTTTACTTTCTTGAAAAAAAGCGTGTACACGCCCAGTCCCACGAGGAAAATACTGCCTGCAACGGCTATGGCTGTTTTATGGCTGATGATAGCAGTAAATAATGAAGAAAACAGGTTACAGATAAGCACCAGCAATATATCACTGGCAGAAATACCCGCTACAAAATAATACCCGGCCTTATGCCCGTTATTGATGCTCTGTTTGAGAATAGCGAAAATAACAGGACCCACAGATATTGCCAGGAATACTCCCAGCACCAATCCTTTGATCAGAGGCTCCAGCATAATGGGTTTGTTCGGAATTCGAATTTAATGGCTATTGGTTATATCTGATGATCTTTGCAGAAAGTATCTTATCTAATCCAGGATATTTCTGTTCATAATAAGCATTGCCTTTCCTGTACAGTTCCACCTGGTTAGTGGCCGGCTCCTTCCCGTACCCGGAAAAAAACTTTGCTATCACATCCATTCCGCTGATCACTTTTGCTATCGGCGTAAAGCCTTTCACTCCATACCGCACCGTGGTATCCAGTTGGGGGTTATCGGCCATATCAATAAACAGTTGTGTGCTGCGGCTGTTCTTCACATCCCTCGCAAAAGCAACCACGCCTTTCAGGTGTTTCTGCAGCACCGGCTCATCCTGTATGTATTTTCTATTCCAGAACAATTTTACATCCTGCCTTTCTGCTATACCAAACTGCACCACAAAACCCGGCTCTACGCGAAAGATAAGGCTGTTATCATAATACCCGCTGGTTACAAGCTGGTAAAGCCTGTCAACACCCAATGGCGACCATTCTCGCCGGGCTTCCATGATAAAATTGCCGCGGGTAGTTGTGAACATAACGCGGAATACAGCGGGGGCTTTTATGTTTACTATGGAAGGAGATGGAGCCTGTGCGGCGAGGCGCATTGCGCAGCAGAAAAAACATAAGACAGATACAAAAAAGCGCATGTTGTATAAGAGAGAAGAAATACGAATGATATTATCCCGCCGCTACGGCAGTTTTTTCTTTTTGCAGGAACTGCTGCCAGTCTTCCAGCAGGCGTCCCTTAAGTACCCGCGGAAACTTATGCTGCCCGCCAACCTTTCCTTTTGACCGCATAAAATCCAGGAACTGCTGTTCGCTCAATACTTCTACAAATACTTCTTTCAAAGCACTTCTTCTTTCCACTGCATAGTCGTCATTCAGCTCCTTCAGCTTCTGATCGATGATGTTCCTGAGCTGTTCTTTATCTGCCTTGTCATCGCAGGCGAGGTACCATTGGTGCGCAAAAAAATTGCCATGCGGAATACCGGCCACGGTAAACTCGGGTATGCTGATATTGAGTTCTTCACTTGCCAGTTGTATGGCCTTGTTCATATTGTCTACACTCAGGTGCTCACCCACGAGGCTCAGGAAATGCTTGGTGCGGCCCGTGATCACGATCTCACATTTTTCCTTATCCACAAACCGTATCGTATCGCCGATCAGGTAACGCCAGGTGCCGGCTGCTGTGCTGATGAGCAATGCATAATCCCTTCCTTCTTCCACCTCATGTATCATCAATGCTTCCGGCTGATCGATCATGTCGCCGTTGGCATCAAAGTTCTTATCATCAAACGGCACAAATTCCATGAAGATGTGTTCGCCGGTTACCAGCCGCATGCCTTCGGAAAGCTGCCTGTCCTGGTAAGCAATGAATCCCTCGCTGGCGAGGTAAGTTTCAATATAAGTGATTGGTTTGCCCAGCAGTTTCTCAAATCCTTTTTTATAGGGTTCAAAGCTCACGCCGCCATGTACAAAAAAGGCGAGGTTGGGCCACATTTCGTGGATATTGTTGAGCTTGTAACGTGCTATCACCATTTCCCTACACATCTGTATCCATGCAGGCACGCCTACGAGGAACCCGATATCCCATTCGGGCGCTTTTTCAACGATCTCTTCCAGTTTTTTATTCCAGTCTTTTTCTTTGGCGATCTTTTTGCCCGGTTTGTAAAAAGGCTGGAACCAGAACGGTGATTTTTTCACGGTAATGCCGCTGAGGTCGCCTGCAAAATAGCCGGAACCCTTCTGCAGGTCGGTACTTCCGCCAAGCGTAAGCCAGCCTTTTCCGATAGAGCTGTAGGGAACATCTTCATATGTGCGCAGGCTCAATAGCTGTTTGATCATAACGATCTTGTTGCCGCGCAGTAGGTCGTTGGTAATGGGTATGTATTTGCTGGCAGCTTCGCTGGTACCACTGCTCAGGGCATAGTACCTGATCTTGCCGGGCCAGCATATATCGGGCTTCCCCTCGAGTGTTTTATGCCACCACTCTTTGTATATCCTGTTGTAGTTGAATGTGGGTACCAGTTCCTGGAATTTTTTACCGGGGTGCTTGCTCACCAGTATTTCATCAAACCGGTATTGCTGGCCAAATTCTGTAAAACGTGCTTTACGCAACAGTTTCTTTAATACCCTGAGCTGCTGGCGCCGCGGATTGTTCTGCGGCAGCCGCAGGGCTTTGAGAATACTGTTAGGGAGTTTGATATCCAGAATCGCCATCGTTAGAGACCCTTTATAGCGCACGAAACTACGCAAATGCCTCAAAATAAACAGGTTTATATGGCAGGCGGCAGTGACGGGGTGCACGGTATTGTATCCACATCAATATAAATACCCTGCCAGCCTGTTTATTGCTATACAGGTACGGTATGGCCCGGCGCCAGAGGCTGGTCGCTTCCCACAATGCTTTTGCTGCCTGATATATGAAACAGGAAATACAGTCCTGCGCCGGATAGACCTTTTGTTAGATTGATAATATCTGAAAGTGGTTTGCTTCCGATGCAAAAAATCAATTCCCTGCTGCCGGTGTTACGTGCAGCGGATATTATACCGGCAATATCTGCACTGGAAGCGACCGGGTGCAGTTCCACTTGCCTGCCCCAGGAACGGAACAGCTGTTTCAGTTCCTCCAGTTCATCCGCATTGGCTACAGCCATGATGGAATCCGTTTTACGGAGTGATGTTGCTGCGGGTAAAAACAATAGCGACTGCCCCACGCGGCCTGCATAAGCGAAGAACGCGCGAAGCAATATGGCGCACCGTATCAGCAACCGATAGGCGGCGGACCATCTTGTATGGTAGTGTTTTTCCACGAACAGCAGCATGGAGGAATAAAAATGTTTTACATGCGCGGTCTGTTCCCTGCCCCTGCTTTTGCCTTTGAAATGAATGATGGAGGTGCCTGCAAAATAATGCGTTTGCCACCCTGCCT
>DASVLZ010000216.1:0-4333 GCA_036384615.1 Sediminibacterium sp. | reverse complement strand
ATGATAACCGGGTACGCACTTCCTCATCAGGCAGGTGCTTCAGCCTGGCGGGCATCAGTTGTTTATGGTGAACGGCCTGTGCGAGGCAACGGGCATAACCGGTTTTCTGGCGGCTGAAATAACAGGCGCGCAGCTCTTCATCAGAGAGCAGCAGCAGGCGGGAAGCCGTGACCATGCCCAGCTTTTCTTTCAGTTTCAGAAGGGCCGATTTTGCTGAGGCAAGCGATACCTGCTGCTCGAGAATGATATGTACAAGGGTTTCAAAAGAAGGGGCTCTTGTCCATACGGGCGGATAACCATAGCGGTCAATGATACCCCTGATCGTATTGTCTTTTTTAGCCAGTTGCTCACAGAGGGGTATGAACTCCGCTTCGGAAAACGAATGCACTACGGTTTCTGTTTGGCTTTGAAGGAAGCGATGAACTGTTTGCTGTAATCACTCAATATCAACCTGCCGCTGATGCCCGCACGCTCTGCCAGGAGCTCATCCCAGTGTTCCGTACCGGCCCAAAGCATTTTTTTGATCTCGTACATGGCTTCGGGACTGGAATGCGACAGTGTGTTGCCAAGCCTTACGATGGCATCGTCTACCAGTTCTATGCTGCTGTGCAGTTCGGAGAACAGGCCTTTTCTCCTGGCCCAGTCTGCATGGCGCCAGGTGGCGGCATCGATGGCCATTTCGGAAAATGCGGCCAGGCCTATCTTGCGCTGCACGGCGGGGCCTACCACAAAGGGACCTATACCCACGGCCAGTTCGCTGAGTTTTACATCGGCATTATCGGTGGCAATGGCATAGTCGGCCGCAGCGGCCAGCCCAACACCCCCGCCAATGCATTTACCCTGTATGCGGGCTATGATGAACTGGGGGGCTTTGCGCATAGCATTGATCACTTCCGCAAAACCGGCAAAGAACCGGTTGCCCTGTTCCTGGTCGCTGATCGAAGCCAGCTCATCAAAAGAAGCCCCGGAACAAAATACCCTGTCGCCGCCCGAGCGGAGAATGATCAGTTTATTCTGCTTATTCAGTCCCTCGCTATGGATGTGCTTGGCCAGTGTATGCAATAACTGGCCGGGTAATGAATTGCTCTGTGGGTGAAAGAACTCGATCGTGGCTATCCCATGCTCACGTTCCACCTTAACGTGGCCTTGTTTAACTTCTTCTAACATAAAACAAATAATTACCTGAAACGGATACCGGTTAACCTGTGCAAATTACAGGAAATACAGGTTGCCTGCGGTGGGGAAGGGCCATAGCATAATCACTTTGTATTTCAAAGTGTCTATACAAAAAAAACCGGTTGTATACGGCAGGGTACCTGGCCGGCAGTCAGGTGAGGAAACAAGGACCATAAGCACCATTGCTATCAGTGCCGCCAGCCATACCGGGCGTAAAAAATGCCTCCGGGCTCTTTTCATAGAAGTTACTTTGAAATACAAAGTTAATTGCAGAAGAGCATTATTTTGTAAGAAAATGCATGGAAAATGATGAACGGCGGCCGGGCATTTGATACTCATATTGTTCAGAAACGCACGCACCGTACTCTGTCGAGCGTAGAACTCCGGATCTTCAGAAACCCTCTGTAAGCCGCAGTGAGTTCCAGCCCGCCGCGCCAGTTCGATACAACGGTGAGGCCTGACACATTTACATCGTAGCTTATTCCCAGGCTCATATGGCCGAAATCCATTTTCACCACGGGTATCAGCGCGTCTCCCCAGCGCAGGAAGCTGCCTGCATAGATCGCAGCCGGCTCATTGCCACTGTCATCGGTAACAAGGTCAATGCCATACATTACGCCGCCCAACAACTGCCTGTTACCATTCTGTGCATAATAATCCGCGAAAGCGATCAGGTGGCCCCTGTCGCCCACCTTGCCATTGGTGCCTGCGCTCAATGAATATTTTGGCGAAAGAAAAGTGGCTTCCGTAGTAGTAACTGAGCGTATGGTGGGATGTGTAATATGCGAGATGCCTGCCGCTAAATATAATTTGGTTTCATTATCGAATACCGTACTGAAACAAAGACCCGTACTCAGGTCCCAGTAAGAATACCCGTTGCGCAGTATGGGCTGCGCGCTCGGGATGGAAGCATCATAACCGTTGCCTCCGTACTGGTCGCCCATTTTCAGTTTCGTGGGATCAAACTGGCTCGATACCGGTCCCCCCATTACGGCCAGTGAAAGATAGGTATCACGTTCCGCATTCAGCGATTTATGGAAGTTGATGGCGGGCAGCAGTTGTGTTCTTTTCAAACGGATATCACCCGCCCCATCCATGCTCATCTGCATTCCGAGCGTAAGTATATCATCATGTTTGCCGATAGGCGTTTTGTGCTCTATGCTCACAGAAGCCGTGCGGAACGGAACAGTAATGCTGCCCCACTGGTCGCGGTACGCCATGGACACTCTCAGGTCGCCGGTAAACAGTCCCGCCAGCGCCGGGTTGCGCAGCAGGGGCTGTTCATAGAACTGTGAGAAAGAAAAATCCTGCGCATGCAGTACTGTACTGCAGCATATTGCGCATATGAGTGAGTAGAATTTGTATTTCATAGAATGTGTTTAGGATTCATAGGATGGATGTTCTATTTTAATATGGCTACATTGCCTTTGAATATACCCGGCGTACCGCGCTCACAGATCACTTCGCATACATACACGAATACATCAGGAGGCGCTGCTTTGCCGCGGATGGTGCCATCCCAGCCGCTGCCTGCATCGCCGGGATAGAAATTCAGTTTCTCAAATACCAGCTCGCCCCAACGGTTATAGATGCGGAAGCTCTTCACTACCTTAACGCCTTTACCCTGCACGATCAGTCTGTCGTTGATGCCATCACCATCGGGAGAGAAAGCGTTAGGGATGAAAACTTCCGTACTCGGACAGAAAGTCCTCACGCGCATGGTATCGCTGCTGGTACAGCCATAGATATTGATACCTGTAACGCGTATTGTCTGATCCATCACCACCCTGGCTACAGTAGAAGCGCAGTTCAGGCAGGAGAAGTCGGCCCCTTCCCAGCGCCAGCTGCGTATATCCGGCACACTGCTGATGGCATGCAAGGGGATCTGGGTGCCGGCGAGTATGGCAGTGTCCTTATCCAGTTGTATATCTGTAGGCTTACCCACTACAATATTCACCAGTGAAGTATCTGCAAAACAATTGTATGCATCCTTGCCAATTACCTGGTAGGTAGTAGTTACTTTGGGAGAAGCTACCGGGCTGGCAATACTGTAATTATTTAATCCGGGATCATTGCGCCAGTTATAGGAAGCCGCGCCATTAACATGTATCTGTACAGAGTTGCCTATGCAGATAGTATCCTGCAGCGGCGCGGTAACTGATAAACGGGGAATCACTTTCACAGAAGTGCTGGCAATATCTGTGCAGCCGTATTCGGTATACCCGATCACTTTATAGGTGGTGTTTTCAACGGGTTTTACACGCAGCATTCTGCAGGAATTACAGATCACATTATCGTTCTGGTCTTTCCAGATATAATTGAAAGCGCCCGATACACGCACCCTTATTGAATCGCCATCGCAGACGATATTGTCCTTATTCAGCAACAGGGATGGTGTGGGATGGATGGTGAGTTGCTTGTAAGCCGAATCAAAACACCGGTTTATGGTAGATACCAGCAGTTTTACAGTATACTCTCCTTCCTGTGTGTACTGGGCTTTTACCAGTGAGTCGGAAGCTTTGTTTCCATTGCCGAGATTCCATAACATGTATACGATAGAATCTTTGGAATGGATATCCGGTTTCAGCTCGAGCAGTTGTTCCCTGCAGGCCTCGCTCATCGCCGAAATATTTGCTTTGGGATATTCGTATACGTCCACAGGGAATTCAGCGTGTGAGGTGCTGCTGCATCCAATGTTGCTGATCACGGTAAGGGCAACATGGTTATTGCCCTGCTGTGTGAATACGGCATCATAGTTTTTGCTGATGATGGTATCCCGGTCATTCAATGCCCATTTCCAGGCCGCAATACCAAAATGCGCGCGTGATGAGTCACGGAAATGGAAGGTGGTTATGCCGCAGTCGAACACACCGCTTACGGTGAATGCGGATTGTACCTTTTCCACTTTTACGGTTACTGTACTCGTAGATGCCGCACATACGCCGTTGTTGATGGTCCATGCAAATGCATAGGTACCTGGCAGCAATCCATCTACCCTTGTTGAGGCGCCGGCAGCATTGGTGAAGGCAGTTGCGGAAGGCCCGCTTACCTGTGTCCATAAACCGGCACCCGATACAGGCTGGTTGGCGGTGAGCAGGGTATGGGTTTCGGCATTGCACAAAACCTGGTCTGCTCCTGCATAGGATGGGGTTACCGG
>DASVLZ010000215.1:0-5333 GCA_036384615.1 Sediminibacterium sp. | reverse complement strand
TTGACTTTTGACTTTTGACTTTACAATATGCCCAGATTCAATGATACACAACTGCAGGAATTCAACAGGCTTGTAGCCCGTTATCCTGAAGGGAAGCAGAAGAGTGCGCTGTTGCCGGTATTGCACCTGGCACAGGATAGTTTTGGCGGATGGCTCAGCACGGAAACCATGGACTATGTGGCGGAACTGCTGCAGCTGAAACCGATTGAAGTATACGAGGTGGCTACTTTTTACAGTATGTACAACCTGAAACCGGTTGGAAAACATATGTTCGAAGTATGCCAGACCGGCCCCTGTATGTTGCGCGGCAGTGATGATATCATTGCCTATATAGGAGAGAAGCTGGGCATAAAACCGGGAGAAACAACTCCCGATGGCCTCTTCACACTGAAAACAGTGGAATGCCTCGGCGCCTGCGGCTATGCGCCCATGATGCAACTGGGCAAACATTACCGCGAGCACCTGACGAAAGATAAAGTGGACACAATCATAGCAGAATGCCGTAGCAATGCGGCTAAGAATAATTAAGCGGTTAGCTGTTAGCCGTTGGCTGTTAGCTTTTCAAGCACAGCCAACAGCCAATAGCCAATAGCCAATAGCTAAACAAATGGGTATACAACTACTTTTAGAAAAAGCGCATGTAGAGGGAATACGTTCCTATGATGTGTACCGCCGTGAGGGAGGGTATCGCAGTGTGGAGAAGGCCCTGAAGACCATGAGCCCCGAAGCCATCGTGGAAGAGGTAAAGAAAAGCGGGCTGCGGGGCCGCGGCGGCGCGGGCTTTCCTGCGGGCATGAAATGGAGTTTTATCGCCAAACCCGAAGGCGTACC
Organism: Sediminibacterium sp.; assembly: GCA_036384615.1. Taxonomy (GTDB): domain Bacteria; phylum Bacteroidota; class Bacteroidia; order Chitinophagales; family Chitinophagaceae; genus Sediminibacterium. Next base: position 4,502 of record DASVLZ010000215.1, on the reverse strand, counting down.
CCGCCACCTCGTATGCAATGCAGATGAGAGCGAGCCGGGTACATTTAAAGACAGGTACCTGATGGAATTCCTTCCCCACCTGCTGATAGAGGGTTTGATCGTATCCTCATTCGCACTGGGAAGCAACGACACATATATATATATCCGCGGCGAATATGCATGGATCGTGGACATACTGGAGCAGGCTATCGGCGAAGCCAGAGCCAATGGCTGGCTGGGAAAGAATATACTCGGCACCGGCTTCGATTGCAACATTCATGTACAGAGAGGTGCGGGCGCATATATCTGCGGTGAAGAAACAGCATTGATAGAATCGCTGGAAGGCAAGCGCGGCAATCCCCGCATTAAACCGCCATTCCCTGCCGTGCAGGGTTTGTGGATGCGCCCTACCGTGGTAAACAACGTGGAAACACTGGCAGCAGTAGTGCCCATTATCAATATGGGCGGAGAAGAATATGCGAAGATCGGCGTGGGCAGGTCTACAGGAACCAAGCTGATCTCGGCCTGCGGCAATATCAACAAACCGGGTGTATACGAGATAGATATGACCATCTCCGTGGAAGAATTCATTTTCAGCAATGAATACTGCGGCGGTATTGCCAACGGTAAAAAACTGAAAGCATGTATACCGGGCGGTTCATCCGTACCCATCCTGCCGGCCAACCTGCTGCTGAAAACAGCGAAGGGCGAAACGCGTTATATGAACTATGAAAGCCTGAGTGATGGCGGTTTTGCCACAGGTTCCATGATGGGCTCGGGTGGATTTATTGTACTGGATGAAGACCAGTGCGTGGTGAAGAACACCCTCACTTTTGCGCGCTTCTACCGCCACGAAAGCTGCGGCCAGTGCTCACCCTGCCGTGAAGGAACAGGATGGATGGAAAAAATACTGAAGAACATCGAGTACGGAAAAGGAAAGATGAGCGATATAGATCTCTTATGGGATATACAGCGTAAGATAGAAGGCAACACGATATGCCCTCTCGGCGATGCCGCCGCCTGGCCGGTAGCAGCCGCCATCAGGCATTTCCGTGATGAGTTTGAATGGCATGTAAAACATCCCGAAGAATCACAGAGAAGGAACTACGGACTGGCCCATTATGCAGACCCGGTACATGTTCCGGCATAAAAAGAGATTCAAGTCAAATGTGAAAGGTCAAAAGTCAACAGGCATTTCACTTCTTTCACATCTGACTTTTCACATTTGACCAATGTATTATGGCTGATCAGCAATTAATAAAAGTCACCATCGACAACATCACCATCGAGGTGCCGGCAGGTACCACGATACTGAATGCTGCGCGGAAGATTGGCGGGGAAGTAACTCCGCCCGCCATGTGCTATTACAGCAAGCTGGAGGGCAGCGGCGGTAAATGCCGTACCTGCCTTGTGGAAGTGAGCAAAGGTTCCGAAAAAGATCCGCGTCCCATGCCCAAGCTGGTGGCATCGTGCCGCACAACGGTAATGGATGGCATGGAGGTAAAGAACATCACCAGCTCAAAAGTGCTGGACATGCGCGCGGGTGTGGTGGAATTTTTGCTGATCAACCACCCGCTCGACTGCCCCGTGTGCGACCAGGCAGGCGAATGTCACCTGCAGGACCTGAGCTACGAGCATGGCAAGGAAGGTACTCGTTACGAGTTTCAGCGCCGTACATTCACCAAACATAGTATCGGCCCTTATATACAGCTGCATATGACACGCTGTATTCTCTGCTATCGCTGCGTATTTGCGGCAGACCAGCTTACAAAGAAAAGGGAACATGGCATACTGGACCGTGGAGATCATTCCGAGATAGCCACTTATATAGAGAAGAGTCTCGACAACAATTTTATAGGTAACGTGATCGATGTTTGCCCCGTAGGTGCATTGACCGACCGCACATTCCGTTTCAAGAACCGAGTATGGTTCCTGAAGCCTATGGATGCGCATCGCGACTGCCCCGACTGCTGCGGCAGGGTAACCCTCTGGAACCGCGGAGATGAGGTATACAGGGTAACGGCAAGAAAAGATGAATGGGGAGAAGTGGAAGACACACCTGATGGCAAGCCGGGCTGGATATGCAACACCTGCCGATTCGAAAAGAAGAAAGCCAGCGACTGGGTAATTGAAGGGCCGCGGATGATCAACAGGCATTCGGTGATATCTGCCAACCATTACCAGGGCAAAGTAGGTATGACCCAACCCCGCGAAATTTTTGAAGCAGTGCACGAAGGCCGCCATCCGAAACTGCTGATGGATATCCATTCAGTGAGCGAGGTAAACAAACCGAATGTAGACCTGAGCAAAATTGAAGGGCCGGCACATTCAAAGGATTTCAGGGGAAATAAATCTTCCTCGTAGCGCCTTGATATTTCGCGGTTACTATTTTCCGCGAGGATGTTATAGCGCAAAGAATATTTTAAAAGAAACAGAATGAGCATACTTGCAATTGACTGGATATTACTCATTGAAAAACTTGTGCTGATCGCGATCATTGTTTTTGCGAGCCTGGGCATCGCATTGTACACCACTTTCGCGGAGCGTAAGGTGGCGGCTGTATTGCAGGACAGGCCCGGCCCCAACCGTGCCGGCCCCTTCGGTTTGTTCCAGCCCTTTGCAGACGGATTGAAGCTGATCATGAAAGAGGAGATCATCCCTAATACTTCCAACAAAGTATTGTTTGTGCTGGGACCGATACTCGCCATGACCGCCGCGCTGATGACCTGCGCCGTAATTCCCTGGAGCAGCCATGTGGAACTTTTCGGAAGAAAGATAGACCTGCAGGTAGCCGATATCAATATCGGTATCCTCTATATTTTCGGTGTGGTGAGCCTGGGTGTGTATGGCATTATGATAGGGGGTTGGGCTTCCAACAACAAATTCTCACTGATGGCCGCATTGCGCGGAGCTTCACAGGCTATCAGCTATGAACTGGCCATGGGTCTTTCACTCATTGCCGTACTCATGATCTCGGGCTCACTCAGCCTTCGCACGATTGTTGAGCAGCAGATGGCGCATGGCAGCCTCTGGAATATCGCATACCAGCCCCTGGGCTTCCTGATATTCTTTATATGCGCCATGGCGGAATGTAACCGCACGCCTTTCGACCTGCCCGAAGCGGAAAACGAGCTGAACTTTGGTTACCACCAGGAATACTCATCCATGAAACTGGGTTTTTACCTGTTTGCGGAATATGTGAATATGATCATGAGCAGCGCAGTAATGGCATGTATTTTCTTCGGTGGGTATGATATACCCTTCCTCGATGAAAGTACGCTGGCACCCAATACCGCAGCCATACTCGGCGTGGTGGCACTGCTGGTGAAGATCGTGATATTCATCTTCGTGTTCATGTGGATACGCTGGACCATTCCCCGTTTCCGCTATGACCAGCTGATGAACCTGGGATGGAAAACACTGATCCCCCTGGCCCTGGTAAATATGCTGGCCACCGGAGCGGTGATATTGTGGAGGGCGCAGTAGTTCATAGTCCATGGACCATCGACTATGGACCATGGACTTAAATAAAAGTTGCAGTCAATAAAGTATAAAAATATTTTTGTCAAAATGGATGCATTAACTAACAGGGCACAGGAAGTGGGGCGGAAGCCGATGAGCATTTGGGAGCGACTGTATCTGCCGGCGATCTTTAAAGGTATGGCCATTACTTTCAGCCATATCTTCAAAAAGAAGCCAACGATCCGTTATCCCGAGCAGAAACGCCCGTTCAGCCCGGTATTCCGCGGCCTGCATGTGCTTAACCGCGATGAGGAAGGCCGTGAAAGGTGTACTGCCTGTGGTCTTTGTGCCGTAGCATGTCCCGCAGAAGCCATTACCATGGAAGCTGCTGAAAGGCTGCCCGAAGAGAAAGGCTTGTACCGTGAAGAGAAATATGCAGCCAGGTACGAGATCAACATGCTTCGCTGTATCTTCTGCGGGCTGTGCGAAGAAGCCTGTCCGAAGGATGCGATCTACCTGAGCGAAACATTTGCACCATCGAACTTTGCCCGCAAAGGATTCATATACGGAAAGGAAGATCTGCTGATCCCCAACCCGAAAACAGATCCCGATGGGTACGAAAAAGCAAGGGGCCGCAAAGCTCCCACAACAGCAGGTAATTAATAATGCACCAATTATTAATTATTAATTACTAATTATTAACTGAAATGAGTACAACCGAAATACTGTTCTTCTTCCTCTCCGCACTTGCTGTATTCAGCGCCATTATGGTGCTGGTAAGCAAAAGTCCCGTGCACAGCGTGCTATGGCTGATCGTGGTGTTCTTTGCCATCTCCGGTCATTACGTATTGCTGAATGCACAGTTCCTCGCTATCGTGAACCTGATCGTATATGCAGGCGCCATCATGGTATTGTTCCTGTTCGTGATCATGCTCATGAACCTGAATGCGGAAACCGAACCCCAGAAACATATCTGGATGAAACTGGCCGGCGTTATTTCCGGGGGCTGTTTCCTGATGGTACTGGTATCGCTTATCCGGCAGGCGAGCGATATGCAGGCA
>DASVLZ010000214.1:0-3200 GCA_036384615.1 Sediminibacterium sp. | reverse complement strand
TCGGTACCATCCATGGCAATGGTGCGCACGCTGTCCTCGCCGAGGTGCTGCTGTACTTCCAGTACCAGTTTTTCGCCGTTGGATTTCTTGATTTCCAACGCGTTGTAAATTTCAGGCAATGTCCTGTCATCAGGAAAATGAACGTCAACCACGGCACCGATGATCTGTTTGATCTTACCTTTTGTAGCCATATCAGGGGTATAAAAATGGTTTTAAAAATAAGTTCCGGAAGCCCCGGAATACCCGTTTTCCGAACTTGGCGGCAAAGGTAAGGGGATGGAGGGAAAATAGGGAAGGAATTTGGGGGTTTATTTCTGTCTTTTCAGCCATCCCTCGGGATCCTGAGGTGTGCTTTTATCGTTCATGATCATGAGCAGGAGGAGGCCTTCGCCATCGATGCCCGTGCCGGTCTTGCCCAATACGGAGCCGGCCTTCACTTCCTGGTTATTGGAAACGCTGATATTGGAGAGGTGGTTATACCCGCTGAAGTATTTACCATGCTGTACCACAACCATCTGTTCCCCATCCACTTCCGCGGCATATACCACCACCCCATCGGCAATGGACCTTACGGTGGACCCTACGGGAAGGGATATTTCAATGCCGTCTGTACGGCGGGTGAGCTTGGTTCCTGCTATTTTTTCGATACCGAAATGAGCGGTTACCACGCCTGTGGACACCGGCCAGGGCAAGCTTCCGCGGTTTCTTTCGAAATTGATGGACATTTCCCGGCCTTCGGGTGTGGATTCCAGCGGGGTGTATGCCCGGCTTCTTTCAGGTGCTGTTACGCCGGTAACAGGCTCATTGCTTTTGGTTCCGGAGGGCGAAGCGGCGGGTGTATTGTTTTTGGCGGTTACTCCTGCAGCCTGCTGTGCTTTTATACGGGCGGCTTCTTTTTTCTTGGCTTCTTCTATTTCGCGGCGGATGATGGCATTGAATGCCTGCTGCACTCTCTGGCGCTGTTTTTCCTTATCGCGTATCTGTGTACTGATCTCTTTTTCCCTTCCCTGCAATTGCTTTACCACTGCATCCTGCTCCTGCCTGTCTTCCTGCAGCACTTTCAGTTGCTCGCTCTGCGTTTGCAGCGTGGCCAGGCGGTCTTTTTTATTGGAACTGAGCGAAGTGATCTTTTCCTGCAGCAGCTTATCGGATTTAACAATGGTCTCCGCCTGTGTTTCCCGGTTGCGGCGATAGCTTTTCAGGTAGGTAACGCGCTTAACGGCATCATTGAAGCTGCTGGCGGAGAATAAAAAGTTAAGGTACTCGTAGCTGCCCCTGTTCTTGTAAGCAAATACAATGCTCTGGGCGTATTTCACTTTCAGCGTATCCAGTTCACGCCGCAGGCGGTAGATATCCCTTTCATTAAGGAAGATGGTCTCATCCAGCTGGCGTACCTGCCTGTTGATGCTGTTGACGAGTTCCTGGCGTTTGTTGATCTTGCTCTTGATGAGGGCCAGTTGTTTCAGCGATACTTTTTTGTTCTTCTGTGTTTCGGTGTACTGGCGGTTCAGCTCCTGTAGTTCTTTCTGGAGGTCCTGTTCTTTTTTCTGCAGTTCATCCCGGGTCTGGGCACCGGCATGCAGGCAAAAGCACAGCATGCAGGCTGCCATCATCAAAAAACAAAAACGATGTGTCCGGTATGTGATCAACTGCTGTGTATTCATCTTTCCTTGGGCTGAAAGCAGGTAAATTACAATCGCTTCAGGTTTTTGGGGATGTCAAAATGATATTTTAACGGTTCATTTAATCCATACTCTTTGAAATCAAGCGTGATATCCAGTTTGGATTTCTCTGCCACCGATATCTTTCTATAGGTGGAAAACTGGAACTGCCCCATGGGTTTGTATTCACCAAAAGTAATATCACCGGTCCTGTTACGCTGGGTATTTACATCATCCAGTTTACTGTGCAACACTTTATACCCGTTGTTGTCCAGTGTGAGCAGGTGTTTAAACACATCGCCCACCACCAGTACCAGCAATTGCGTGGGGCCGGCTTTGTAGGATACCAGGTTGCTGTCTACAAATACCGGGTTGCCGATGATCAGGTCCTGCAGCGTGTAAAAATCAAAAGGCAATTGTGTTACCTCCTGCAGGTAACCGATGCTGCGGTAAGTGACCGATTTCTGTCCTACCAGTTGCACCACTATCACACTATCCTTACTGATCTTTGCTTCCAGTCCTACTGCAGATATCCCGAGAAAGCTGCCCTTGATCTTGATCAAGATGATGCTGTCTTTCTTCATGCTCACATACGCCGTGTAGTTATCACTTTTCTCAGCGCCTTCATAATCCACCTTTATCTTGGCGTTAAACGTGTTAAAATCAATTTTATTGTGCAGGGTCTTATCCAGGATATCCCGTACAATGGCCGAAGAGTCCACATTGGGTGTTTCCCTGATCATTACTGTCTGCACAGTATCTTTTTTTGTGATGGCTTCCTGTATCTGCTGGGTTTTCTTCACCGTTTTGCACGAGGCGGTGGCCAGCAATACAAACAATATAGGTAAGAGGGGTTTCATGCGTTATTATTTTCCGGTATGTCCGAATCCTCCGGCGCCTCTTTGTGTTTCATTGATCGTTTCCACGGGGATCCATTGTATTTTCTCCACGCTCTGCAATACCATCTGGGCAATCCTGTCGCCGGAGCGGATGGTCTGCGGTTCGCCGGAGAGGTTAATGAGGATCACTTTCAGTTCGCCCCTGTAGTCTGCGTCTACGGTGCCGGGTGAATTAAGGCAGGTGATCCCCTGTTTTATGGCCAGGCCGCTGCGGGGGCGCACCTGCAGTTCATAGCCCTCGGGCAGTTCCACAAACAGGCCTGTGGGTATCAGGCACCGTTCCATAGGTTGTAATATCATATCCTGTGCCAGCCAGGCACGTATGTCCATTCCCGAAGAGCCTTCGGTGGCGTAGGCGGGCAGGGGATTACCGGATTGGTTGATGATGTTAACAGGTAATGGCATATGCGCGAAGGTAGGGGATAGGGTGGAGATTGGGGTCTGTTCTGCGCAGATTACCGGGCAGCCATTATTATCGTATGAACTATCTTCGTTGTTATGCAACCCACTGCGCTGATAACAGGTATCACCGGACAGGATGGCTCTTACCTGAGCAGGTTGCTGCTGCAGCAGGGTTTCCGGGTAATAGGTATCACAAGAAGCTATACTACGGCCAACCTGAAGAACCTGCAATACCTGG
>DASVLZ010000213.1:0-3363 GCA_036384615.1 Sediminibacterium sp. | reverse complement strand
CAACGAGATGTCGAGGAGGAATTTCCTTTCGTCATCTGCAAAAGCCACCGCGGCATCGGCCCTTGTCATGAGTGGGTTCCCGACCATTGTACCTGCCAGCGTAATAGGCAAAAACGCGCCGAGCGATAAAATACAGATCGGCCAGATAGGCATCGGCCGCATATCGCGCGGTCACGATCTTCCTTCCACCATGAAAAACGATGATGCACGCGTGATAGCCGCTGCAGATTTTGACGGGGTACGCCTCGATTCGGGAAAGAAATATATCGAGGACTATTACACCAAACAGAAGAATACTTCTGTGAATGTAAAGACCTATGATGATTACCGCGACCTGATCAATGATAAAGAAATTGATGCCGTCCTGATCAGCACGCCTGATCACTGGCATGCGCAGGTGGCTGTGGAAGCCGCGCTGGCAGGTAAGCATATCTATTGCCAGAAACCTACTTCCCTTACTATTGAAGAGGGCAGGCAGATGAGTGATTATATCCGCAAATCGGGTGTGGTTTTTCAGTTAGGCAGCCAGCAGCGTTCCCTCGATCCCTGGCCGCAATTTAAAAAAGCCTGCGAGCTGGTGCGTAACGGCCGCATCGGCCAGTTGAAAACGGTGAAGATAGGTTTGCCGGGCGATCCTGCCGGTGGCAAAACGCAGGAAATGCCTATTCCTTCCCGCTTTAACTATGACGCATGGCTGGGTTCTACCCCGTACATCTATTACACTTTTGACCGTGTGCATTCACAGACCGATGTAAACTCCAGGCCCGGGTGGCTGCGGCTCGAACAGTTTGGCGCAGGCATGATCACAGGCTGGGGAGTACACCATATCGATATTGCACACTGGGGTATGAATACAGAATACACAGGCCCGTCGGAAGCGGAATGTGTGAGCGTTGAATTCCCGAAATCAGGATTATGGAATGTGCACGGAGATTTTGAAGTGCATATGAAATACCCGGGCGATGTAACGATGATCGTTAACCCCAAATTCCCGAATGGTGTACGTTTTGAAGGCACCAAGGGATGGATATTCTGTACCCGCAGCGGCGGCGGCGCCACCTCTTCAGATCCTGCTACCAATGCACGCAACCGGGGCATCGATGCCAGCGATCCCAAGATACTGGAGTCTGTGATCGGCGCGAATGAAGTGCATTTGTATGCCAGCCCTGAACAACACCGTAACTGGCTGGACGCTATCAAAACAAAAAAACCGAATATCAGCCCCATTGAAGTGGCCCACCGTTCCTGCTCGGCCTGCCTGGTGGCGCATGCAGCCATGAAATTTCCGAACCAGAAGCTGTACTGGGATCCCGTAAAAGAACATTTCAAAAACAATGCAGAAGCCAACAAACTTCTGTCACGGCCACAGCGATACCCCTACGGTACCAGTTACATCAAACCACCTAAAACCAAATAAGATATGGCTGCCACAGGTTGCACTGCTGAACAGTGTAACCTGTGGCAAAACCATACACCGGCTCTCATTTATTTTTATCCGCATCTTCCGGCATCAGTTGGTTAAGCCGCATGGCTTCAATGTCCAGCTCCCTCTCTACTTCGCGGATCACAGCATCATTGTACACTGCATTTTTATATAACTGGATCAGCAGTTCCCGCTCAAACGCCAGTATCTCCTGCTGCGCATTGATCAGGGGCGATAATACGGGTATTGCTGCCGTATTTTCCGTTGTTTCCTTTTGTTTGTGCAACCGTATCTCCCTGCTTAGCCTGTCTGCGCGCATATCATACGCTTTCTTTAACTGGGTGCGTATCTCGCTGCTGATACTGGCCTGCATATCTGTATCTATAAAATGCAGTACGCTGTTGGCAATATGCAATTGAAGTTCTTTCTTTTCCCTGCTCTCTGTGGTATCCGGCTTCAGCCGCAGGATGCGTATGAGAAGGGGGAGGGTAATACCCTGTATGACCAGCGTAACAAAGATCACCACGAAGGTGAGGAAGAGGATAAGGTTCCTTTGCGGAAACAGGCTCCCGTCTTCCAGCGCAAAGGGCAGGGCCAATGCTGCGGCCAGGGATAATACGCCGCGCGTACCCGTCCATGCAATCACCACTACATGTTTCCAGGATACAGGGGCAGTATCTGCATGTTTTTTTCTATGAAATACAGTTGTCCAGTAAGCGCCCCCGAATACCCAGAACATCCGCACCAGTATTGTTACACCACTGATAATGAAGCCATACAGGATCAGTTCCCCGGTTGTGAATGAATGTACCTGCCGCAGTATGCCCGGCAGCTGCAGCCCGATCAGGATGAACACAAACCCGTTGAGCAGGAATACAATGGTTTCCCATAAGGAACGGGTATGCATGCGTGTCTGGTAACTGAATATTTCAGGAGCCCTCCAGGAGATAACAAGCCCCGCTACCACAACGGATAAGATGCCCGATACATGCAGTTTTTCCGCTGCCAGGTAAGCTACATAAGGGGTTAGCAGGTTAAGGCCGGTTTCTATAAGTGAATTATCCGTGATTTTTTTATGAATGAAGACCATAATATAACCGATGATGATCCCCGCCAGCACACCGCCACAGGCAACGATGATGAACTGCAGTCCCGCATCCCAGAAAGTAAAGCTGCCCGTTAACACTGCGGTGAGCGCATACCGGTAGCCGATCAGTGCGGATGCATCATTCACGAGGCTCTCGCCTTCGATAATGGTGATAATGCGTTTATTCAGGTTCATTCCCTTGATAATGCTGGTGGTGGCCACTGCATCCGTGGGCGAAATGATGGCGCCCAATACAAAAGCCACGGGCCAGCCGAAAGTGGGGATGAGGAAATGAATCGTTGCCGCTACTGCCAGCGTGGTACAGAATACCAGGCTGATGGCCAGCGCCGTGATGGGTCTGAGATCAGCCCTGAAATCGCGCCAGGAAGTTTGCGAAGCCGCATCAAACAATAACGGCGGAAGAAAGATCAGGAATACAACCTGCGGATCGAGTGAAAGATCGGGCAGGGAAGGAATGAAGCCGATACACAGCCCGGCCACTACCAGCAATATGGGTTGCGGTATATTGATACGGCTCTTCTCGAGCAGTGCCGACAGGCTTACCAGCACTGCGAGCAGGAATATGATGTCCCCAAGGTTTTCCATGAAACCGGTATCAGTTTACAGCAGGCAGGCAGATGTAGAAACAGGATCCTTTTCCGGGCTCGCTTTCCACATGGATATGCCCATGATGGTTTTCAACGATCTTTTTGCATAAAGCAAGACCGATACCCGTTCCGGGATAACTTTTCTGTCCATGCAGGCGTTGAAAGATGGTGAAGATACGTTCTGCATACTGCTGTTCAAAACCGATGCCATTATCGCAGAACAGCAGTTCTATATAAGTTTTGCC
>DASVLZ010000212.1:0-1902 GCA_036384615.1 Sediminibacterium sp. | reverse complement strand
TATATGATTGTTTCAGAATTACCAAAATTTTAAGAAAACTATTCCGTAAAGTCCCCCGAACCGGTACCTGGCGGGGTTTTGCAGCATTTTACCCCTCTGATTCCGCTCCCCTGCGTTCTGTAAGCTGCAGGCGGTACAGTTCTGCATAGTAACCATTGCCTGCTATCAGCTCATCATGGGTGCCCTGCTCGGCAATGCCGCCATTATCCAGCACAATGATATTATCGAACCGGAAAGAGGAAAAAATACGGTGTGTAATGATGATCGCGGTCTTATCATGCAGGAACCGGTACAGGTTGCCGATGATCTCATGTTCTGTTTTGGCATCCACGGCGCTGAGGCAGTCATCGAACACGATAATATCCGGGTCCTTGACCAGGGCACGGGCGATGGAGATGCGTTGCTTCTGCCCGCCGCTCAGCGTTACGCCCCGCTCTCCTACCATGGTATCATATCCTTCCGAAAACCCGCGTATCTCTTTATCCACGCTCGCAAATGCTGCCGCGCGTTCTATCTTTTCAGCAGGCGCCGCTTCGCGCAGGCCGAAACTGATATTATTGCTTACCGTTTCGCTGAACAGGAATATATCCTGCTGCACATAACTCATCTGTTCCCGCAGTTGTTGCAGATCCATGTTCTTCAGGTCGTGCCCGCCGATGGTGATCTTTCCTTTCTGCGGGTCATAAAAACGCAGCAGCAGTTGCGCCAGGGTGGATTTACCGCTGCCCGTGCGCCCCAGCACCAGCACTTTCTGCCCCTTGGGTATGCTCAGGCTGAAATTGCGCACGGCCTGTATGCCGGTATGCGGGTAGGTGAATGAAACGCCATCGAATACAACATCTCCCTTCACTTCTGTTTTTTCCGGGTTCGCGGGTGAAGCAATATCGGGTTGTGTCTGCAAAAATTCATTCAAACGCTTCTGCGATGCCGCGGCGCGTTGTATCATGCTGGCTGTCCACCCGATGGCGCTTACAGGGAACGTAAGCATGTTGAGGTAGATCACGAATTCCACTATCAGTCCTATCTTGCCCGTATCCTGCAAGGCCTGCAATCCGCCCACCCAGATAGTGATCAGCGTGCTGATGCCGATCATAAGCGCCATACTGGGAAAGTAGATCGCTTCCACCTTGGCCAGGCCGATGGCATTCTTCCGGTATTCTTCGCTGTTATGACGGAAAAATCCCAGCATCGCTTTTTCCTGTACAAAGGATTTGATCACACGTATACCGGAAAAAGATTCCTGTGCATTGGTGGTGAGGTCGGACAGCAGCCGCTGTATCTTTTCGCTTTTTTTATTGATGATGCTGTTCACCAGGTAAATGGTTACGGCCAGTAATGGCAGCGGCGCCAGCACCAGCACGGTCAGGTACACATCTTTCCGGAGCATATTTACCACGCAGAAACCGATCAGCGTGATCAGGTTGATGAAATACATCAATGCCGGCCCTGTATACATACGCACGCGACTCACATCTTCCGTCATCCGGTTCATCAGGTCGCCGGTGCTGTGCGCTTTATAGAAATGGGTGTCCAGCACTTCGTAATGCCTGTATATTTCATTTTTCTGGTCAAATTCGATATGCCGGCTCATAACGATGATGGTCTGCCGCATGAAGAACATGAGTATGCCGCGGATAATGGCGATTACGAGGATTGTGATGCTGCAAAGGGCTATCAGCCAGCCGAAGCTGATATGCATGGATTGTATCCAGTGTACGAATGCATTTACCAGCCCGTCGTGTGCCGGCTTTGTTACCGGGGGTTTGGCACCGGGAAGATGCTGCTGCACTTCATTCACCACAAAACCGGTCACCTGCGGGGCCAGTACGGCGAAATAGTTGGAAGCGATCACGAAAAAAATGCCGATGAAAAAACGGTAGCGGTATTTCCAGAAATATTTAT
>DASVLZ010000211.1:0-2193 GCA_036384615.1 Sediminibacterium sp. | reverse complement strand
GGATACCGGCCCTGCGTTAATCCTTCCGGCACCCTGGAATGGTAAAAATCCAGCAGGGCTTTACGCATCAGCCTGTCATCGCCTGTTACATACAATGAAATGAGCGATTGTATGCGTGTGTCACCTTCATACTGCAGTTGTTCATAATAAGGACAATCAAAATAGGTTTCGCCTGCGCAAAGCTGTGCGGTACGCCAGCCCACATCCCATAGCTGCTGCAATGAGGCATCGTTGCTGCTGAACGAAGCCTTCACTTCAAACGGATAACCGGAAGCCATTCCGTACAGATCGTTCAGCGTTAGCGCCTGCTCACCGGTTTCAATATCCAGTTGCAGGTAGCGGTAAGTGCGCACCCATAAAGGGCGGAACATGCGTTTGTCTCCACCATCCGGCAGAAACATATCATAGTTGCCCACGATATGTTTGCCATCTACCTGGTTGCGGTTGTGTTTCTGGTTATCCTTATCATCCAATAATGCTTCCGCATAAGTCATTTTTACCGTAGCGCCTTTACCGCCACTGGTTACCAGTTGGGGGTAGGCCACCGTATTATATGATTGGTCGAGCAGGATACTTACTTTCCGGTTGGCGGGAATGATCAATGGCTGCGTGCCATGCAGGAAAGCAGGATCCGGTTCTATACCCGATGCCCTGCGTACAAACAATATACGCTGCTCCCTCTCAAACATCAGGGGAATATTGCGGGGCACGAGTGTCCAGAGATTGTCTGAACCATATCCTGAAGGCACAGGACCTGCAATGCGCACGGGGCGCTGCCATTGGCTGTCATTGAAAGATGCTGTTTCCCATCCCCATGGATACGCGGCGGCATTGACCTTATCACCAGGCCCGATCACCATATAAGAGTGCATACGTGCGCCGTTATCTGTAGAACAGGGCTGATAGGCTGTATCGTGATATACTTTCCATGATGCATCGGTATTGATGTTTTTCTCCGCTTCACCATTCCCCTGCAATACAAAAGCCGTCTGGTTACTCACCTGCGCCACGGGAGCGTATACGCCCATATTCCATACCAGCGCTGCAATAATATTATTGCCTGTATGCAGGTAGGGTGCGATATCCACCGTTTCAAAATACCAGTTATAGAGGTCGCCGCGGGCAGGGCCTGCGCTCACCTGTTTGCCATTTACGAATAAACGATACCGGTTATCCGCACTCGCATGCACGATGAATGTTGCCGGTTTCTTCTCCAGTGAAATGGTCTTGCGGAAATGGTATACCCCGTAATCACGCTGCGGCACCGCGGGGCAGGTGATCCAGGAAGCAGACCATCCTCCTTTGAGCAAAGAAGGGTTGATATCCTGCGCAGCAAGCCGACAGGTAAAAAAGAGCAACAGCAGTGCCGGTAATTTCTTCATGGGATAAGTATATGATGAACGATCTCTTTACCTGCCTGTCATTTTCCGTATAAAGTTCACTTCATCTTCTCGGTAAGGCTTTCCATCCCGGAAGAAGATATCGTGAAACCATTCAGACGGCTGGCTGCCATCGGCAATGGGTGTATCCCATGCATAGATGGTATTGGTCTTGCCGCTTACGAATCCCCAGTTGATAGCGCCTACATTTTCTTTTTTCAGTATCGGCATAATGTTCACGAAACGGCTGTTGCGGGTACGTGCCATATATTCCGTACAGATCAACGGGCGGCCGAAAGTTTTCAGCAGCTGTATCACACGCAGGTGCTGTGCCGGTTCCTCGTAATTATGATAAGTGATGATATCTGAATTCAATGCCTGGAATGCATTCAGTTTTTCATAGTCCCAGGCCCATATACCCGCAGAAATGGGCTGGTCGGGATTAACCGCACGCGCCCATTCAAATATATGCTTCAGCAGGTTCATGCTCGAGTCGCGCTTGCCGCTGTTGCCGGGTTCATTGTAGAGGTCCCACAAAAGAATGCGTTTGTCATGCGCAAAATAACCCATCACATCTTTCACATATTTCTCCAGCTCCGGGAACAGTTTTTCATCATTGGAAGCAGGTTGCCCCGGATCCTGCACCCATCCTGAATTGTGTATACCTGTTCTGGGAGCCGGTTGTTTGCCTGCTACCGGTACTTTATTCCAGCAATCATCAAAGAACACGAACATCGGTTCTATTTTATGCTTTGCGCAGATGGAAAGAAAACGGTCCACTCTTTTTTTGAACCCATCGGGATCCTGTTTCCAG
>DASVLZ010000210.1:0-3872 GCA_036384615.1 Sediminibacterium sp. | reverse complement strand
GGCACGGGGAATTTCCTGGAGCAGGCAAAACAACTGACAGCATTGCATGGCCAGGCTGATAAAATCATATTCAGGGGCACCCTGCTGCCGCATGCATTACAGGAGATAACACAGCAGGCCTATGCAGGCATTACCCTGTTTGAAGACAAAGGCCTGAACCAGTATTATTCACTCTCTAACCGATTTTTTGATTATATCATGGCAGGCGTGCCGCAACTTTGCGTGGAGTATCCTTTGTATGCTGCATGCAACAGTACATACGGTATCATGCACCCGGTAAAGGCGACCGACAGCGATTCCATTGCCCGGGGATTGAATGAACTGCTGAATGATGCAGCACTGTACAACAGGTTACGAAATAATTGTATTACGGCCCGGCAGCGACTGAACTGGCAGCAGGTTGCCCCGCAGCTGATCGGTTTTTACAAACAATTGTATTGAACAGGCATCTTCATATTATCTGCTTCAGCGTTCCCTGGCCCGTGGATTACGGCGGCGCCTTTGACCTGTTTTATAAACTGCCGGCGCTGAAGGCACTGGGCGTGCATATTCACCTGCATTGTTTTGATTACGGCCGCAGCAGGCAACCGGTGCTGGAACAATACTGCGCATCGGTGCAGTATTATGAGCGGTTGATGGGGCATACCAGTATCCGCAACAGGCTGCCCTATATTGTTTCCAGCAGGCGTAACGAAATCCTGTTACAAAATCTATTGCAGGATGATTACCCCATACTGATGGAAGGTATTCATTGCACCTGGCTCCTGAATGATGACAGGTTTCGCAACAGGAAATGTTTTGTGCGACTGCACAACGTGGAGTACAAATATTACCGGGAACTGAGCAGCCATACACCCTTGTCTTTCAAAAAACTCTACTACCTTGTGGAAAACCGGCTGTTGCGCGCTTACGAGAAAAGAATAGCCCGCAAAGCCGTTTTTTTCGCAGTTACCGAACAGGATGCAGATACTTATCGTAATGAAATGGGTTGCACTAATATCAGTTACCTGCCCGTGTTCCTGCCTGCCTGGGAGGTAAGCCGCCCCGAAGGTATAGGCAGTTATTGCCTGTACCATGGCGACCTGAGCATTGATGCGAATGAGAAAGCTGCAATATGGCTGTTAACGCAGGTATTCAACAAAATACCTGTGCCCTTTATCATTGCGGGAAAACATCCATCCAGGCAACTGGCATCATTCATTAATAAGTACCCGCACGCGCAGCTAATGCCCAATCCTCCTGATGAACAGATGCAGGAACTGATCTCGGGGGCGCAGGTACATGTGCTGCCTTCTTATACCGCTACAGGCATTAAGCTGAAATTGCTGAATGTATTGTTTCATGGCAGGCATTGCATTGTAAGCCCTGCCACTGCCGAGGGCAGCGGACTGGAAGCGGCATGCCATATAGCAGCTACTGCCAACGCCTACAGGGAACTGGTTGCGCAGTTATACCATATGCCTTTTACAGAGGAAGAAATCATTCTGCGCAAGCAATTGCTTACCGGCAGGTTTGACCATGCGCGGAACGCTGAAGTACTGGTGAAAAAGATATGGAGTTAACGGGATGGCGTTCTTCTATGAAGCAAGCATCTCTGCTGCATTATCTATCAGTTTGCCGTTCTCGGTCTTCAGCATGCGTGAAGGGTAACGGTTGATAACGATAAAATCGTGGGTGGCCATCAATACCGTAGTGCCGTAATCGCGGGCTATCTGCATGAGCAGTTGCATGATCTCATCACTGGTTTCGGGATCGAGGTTGCCGGTAGGCTCATCTGCCAGCACCAGTTTGGGTGAATTAAGAAGGGCTCTTGCAATATCCACACGCTGCTGTTCACCGCCGCTCATTTCAAAAGGCATTTTAAAGCCCTTGCTGCGGAGGCCTACTTTATCCAGCACATCATGGATCTTTTCCTGCATCAGCCGCTCGTCTTTCCAGCCGGTGGCTTTGAGCACGAACCTGAGGTTCTCATGAACGTTCCTGTCTGTGAGCAGTTGAAAGTCCTGGAACACCACGCCCAGGTTACGCCTGAGAAAAGGTACTTTTTTCCAGTCCATAGTGCGCAGGTCAAACCCCACTACCGAAGCCTGTCCTTCCCGCAGCGTCAGTTCTCCATACAGTGTTTTCAGCAGGCTGCTTTTGCCTGTGCCGGTCTTGCCGACCAGGTACACGAACTCGCCGCGGTTGATGTTGAAGTTTACATTCTGCAACACCAGGCTGTCGCCCTGGTAAATATTGGCATTCTGTATGGATACTACGATGTCTGACATATGACTAAGGTACGGTGGAAAGTCAAAAGTGAAAAGTGAAAAGTGAAAAGCCGGGTAAGGAGTGAATGGTGAGGGAAGAGGACAGGTTAATAATCGTATGTGAGTTCTCCGAAATCCCCGCGGATGGTCAGCCGGGAATGTTGTGCATGTTCTGTCCGGCCGATGATCCTGGCTTCTATGCCGAAGGATGCCGCGATGGCGATCATGGATTCTGCCGCGGCTTCACTGGTAAATATTTCCAGGCGATGGCCCATATTGAATACCTGGAACATTTCCCTGTGATCTGCCCCTGAATTTTCCTGTATAAGCCTGAATACCGGTGGCACGGGAAAAAGATTGTCCTTGATGATATGCAGCGGCCGGGGAAGGTATTTCATGCACTTGGTCTGTCCTCCGCCACTGCAATGGATGAGCCCGCTGATATCGTTGAAATGCGTATCGAGCAATGCCTTCACCAAAGGTGCATAAGTACGTGTGGGTGATAACAGCAGCTTACCGATGCTGATGGTTTCGCCGTTAACGGATACTTCATCTGTCATCCTGTTCTTGCCGATATACACCACTTCTTCCGGAACGGATGATTCGAATGTTTCGGGGTAATTGGTTGCGTAATATTTGTTCAGCACATCGTGCCTGGCGCTGGTGAGGCCATTGCTGCCGAGGCCGCTGTTGTATTCTGTTTCATACCGCGCTTTGCCCGAACTGCTGAATCCAACGATCACGTTTCCCGCAGCGATCTTATCATTCGTTACCAGCCGCGATTTGGGCCAGCGTGCCGTCATGGTACCATTTACGGCAATGGTCCTTACCACATCTCCCACATCAGCGGTTTCGCCGCCCAGGTAATGAATATGAACGCCGAAAGAAGCGAGGGTATCAAAGAATTCCTGCGTGCCATTGATCACAGCCTGCAGAACATCGCCATTGATCAGGAGTTTGTTCCTGTCGATAGTGGAAGAGAACAGCAGGTTATCAGTTACGCCCACGCAGAGCAGGTCATCGAGGTTCATGGCCACGGCATCCTGTGCAATGCCTTTCCAGACAGAGATATCGCCGGTCTCTTTCCAGTACAGGTAGGCCAGTATGCTTTTGGTGCCGGCGCCATCGGCATGCATAATATTCACCCAGTCCGCATCACCGCAAAGATGATCAGCATAAATCTTGCAGAACGCATGCGGGTACAGTCCCTGGTCGAGTTTCTGTATGGCAGCATGCACTTCTTCCTTCTGGGCTGAAACACCGCGTTGTGCGTAGAGGGACATAGGGATTTTGAAATTTTGGATTGGGAAATCGGGAAATTTTGTTTTGTTACAGGATGGCACAAATGTACAGAGAGATATTGATGCAAACGCGTATCTTGCGTTATGTGTTTTTCCACGAAATACCATCTTCTTCCAGGCCTGGCGGCTGTTCTGCGCCGGCATGCCCGTACCCCTTCCGGAACATCCGAAAAAAGCCTTTCCGGCGATAGGATATGTATAAGATATCTATAGGATATCTATAGGACATCTATAGGATATCCCTATGATTACAATATGGTTACTATATGGTTGCAATAGAACTGCACTGAGATTGTAATATGGTTGTCATGCCATTACCGGG
>DASVLZ010000209.1:0-4372 GCA_036384615.1 Sediminibacterium sp. | reverse complement strand
TTGCAGAACAACCCGTCTAACCTGGCCATATCCAGTAATTATATCGGGAGCAACCTGGTATCGGGCACTTTCCGCCTGAACTATGCTTACAACGATAAATACCTGTTAACGCTCACCGGAAGAGCGGATGGTTCTTCTGTGCTGGCAGAACAGAACCGCTGGTCCTTTTTCCCCTCTGCGGCAGTGGCCTGGAGGGTGATTGAAGAAGGATTTATGCAAACACAAAAATTGTTCAGCGACCTGAAACTGCGCGTGAGCTATGGCGTTGCGGGGAATGCCGCGGTAAGTCCTTACCAGACACAGAGCGGCCTTTCACTCATACCTTTTTCCTGGAACGACCAGAGCGCGCTGGCCTATACACTCGATCCGCAGGTGGGCAATACCAACCTGGGCTGGGAGCTGACCGCTACGCAGAATATAGGGCTGGATTTTGGCCTGTTCAAAAACAGGATCACTGCGAGTGTGGACTTTTACGATTCCAGAACGCACGACCTGCTGCTGCCGAGGCAATTGCCGGCATCCACAGGTGGCCGCACCATTCTTGATAATGTGGGAAAGACAAGGAATACCGGCTTTGAGATAGATATACACACGGTGAATGTTCAGTCGAAAGATTTTGAGTGGACATCAACCATCAATTTCACACACAATAAAGAACGCATTGTATCACTGCCGAATGAAGTGAATGATATTGGTTCGGGATTGTTCATCGGTTACCCTGTGAACTCGTTCTACGATTACCAGAAAGTGGGTATCTGGCAAACCAGCGAAGCTGCTGCCGCTACCGTGTACGGTTACAAACCCGGAGATATCAAAGTGGCGGATAGGGATGGCGATAAGAAGTTTACCGCTGCGGGCGACAGGCTGGTGCTGGGCTCCGCAGTTCCCAAATACAGCGTAGGTTTCAGCAACGATATCAAATTCAGGAATTTTGATCTGAACATACAGATGTTTGCCAGGGTGGGGCAAATGTTCGTATCGCAATACGCGCTCAAGTTTGAACCGAATGCCATCGAGAACGGTGCCAAAGTGGATTACTGGACACCTGAAAACCCCACCAATGCTTATCCGAGGCCCAATGTAAATATTTCAAGGGCATCTATGCCGTTTGCCACTACACTGGGATACCTGGATGGGTCTTTCCTGAAAATACGCAACATCTCTATCGGGTATACATTACCATCGGAACTTACGAGGAAATGGCATATGGGCAGCCTGCGCTTTTATGTGAGCGCCAAGAACTATGTTACTTTCTCCAAGGTAAAAGATTATGATCCCGAAGGAGCCGGTTCATTTGAAAGACCATTGACCAAACTCCTGGTAACAGGTCTCAATATTGAATTTTAATTCATTGTTCAAAAACAATAGTATGAAAAAGATAGTATCAATATGGATGTGTTTGCTGGCGGGTTCAGTGGCTCTCTTCACATCCTGTAATAAAAAACTGCAGGAATACAATCCCAGTGGTCTTACTGCCGGTAACCTGGTAGCCAGTGCCGCGGGTTTTGAAACACTGGTGAATGCCGCATACAGTTACAGCCGTTTCTGGTATGGCAAGGAAGAAGGATACAGCATTTCCGAAATGGGCACCGATATCTGGACGAATGGAACAGGCGATGTGTATCCTCAACTCTCTACTTACAACAACCTGCAGGGAAGCAATACATCGGCGCTTACGCTGATCTGGAACAGTTTTTATTCGGCCATCAATCTCTGCAACACAGGGATCACTTCAATAGGAGGTGTGGCAGATTATACACCTGCGCAGAAAACACTGCGTGAGGCGGAACTGCGTTTTCTGCGTGCTTTTTATTACTGGCATATAGTGGAAACCTGGGGCGGCGTGCATTTTACCACCCAGCCTACGAATGGCGCCATTACTACTGCCAACCGTACACCGGTGGACACTTTCTACAACCAGATATTTGCAGACCTGAAATTTGCAGTAGCTAACCTGCCGGTAACCGTAACGGATTACGGCCGCGTTACACAGCCTGCGGCAAAAGCCTTTCTGGCAAGGATGTACCTCACACGCGGTATGAATGCTGAAGCCAATGCCATGGCGCGTGATGTGATCAAAAACTATGGCTTTACCTTGCTGCCCAGGTATTCTGACCTCTGGAATATGGGCAACCTGAAGAACAAGGAAGTTATCTGGGCCGTGGATTATTCCACCAACCTTGCTTACAACGACCTCAAAACATCTGCCTATCCTGACGGGCATTCCAGGGGCTCCAACAGTGGCCACCTGCTGTTCCTGATGGTATACGACCAGGTGAATACCGCCGCACTGATCCGCGATATCAATAACGGAAGGCCTTTTAACAGGTATATGCCTACACTGTCTTACCTCAACCTGTTCAATGAAGCGGATGATTCACGGTACAATGGTTCATTCCAGAATGTATGGTATGCCAATAAAGCGGCCAGCGGTTTTGCCATCGGTGATACTGTGGCATACGCGGCCAAAACCACCATACCGGGTCCTGTAATGAGCAGTAAGAAGTATACTACGTATGATGTATCCAAAACCTATGGGTCCAATGGAGTGCCTATACAACGTAAGTTCTATGTTTCGTTGTCCAAGTTCAAGGATTCTACCAGGACCAGCGTGGCGGAAGCACAGAGTGCGCGCGATGTATTTGTGATCAGGCTGGCAGAAATGTACCTGATAGCGGCAGAGGCCAAGATGAAACTGAGCGATAATGATTCCGCCGCATACTATATTAACCAGGTGAGAACAAGGGCAGCATGGCCGGGTCATACCGCGCAGATGCAGATCACACCCGCACAGGTAACGCTTGATTTTATACTGGATGAAAGGGCCAGGGAGCTCGGCGGAGAACAGCTTCGCTGGTTCGACCTGAAACGTACCGGTAAAATGAGCACCCGCCTCAGCGCGATGAACCCCGATGCTGCTACTTATTTCCAGTCGTACCACCTGTTGCGTCCCATACCGCAGACGCAGCTGGATGCGGTTACCAATAAGGGTGAGTTTGCACAAAACCAGGGATACCAGTAAGGAAGAAGTACTTTAATATGTGATGAAAAACTGAGGAAATGAAAAAAGCAGGCATCCTTATCTTAATGGCAGTCATAATGGCTGCCTTTAAGCCCCCTGTACATACAAGGATATTCATGATCGGCGATTCAACCATGGCCGATAAACCGCTCAATGATAATCCCGAAAGGGGATGGGGTCAGTTGTTCCCTCAGTTTTTTTCGGATGCAGTAAGCGTGCGCAATTATGCGGTAAACGGCCGCAGCACAAAAAGTTTTATCAGGGAAGGGCGCTGGGACAGTGTGATGAAGCAATTGCGGAAAGATGATTGGGTGATCATCCAGTTCGGCCACAACGATGAAAAAAAAGAAGACACCAACCGTTATGCCGCACCGCAAACTGCTTACAGGGATAATCTTGCGAGGTTCATCAGGGATGCCAGGAGTAAAGGAGCCCATCCCATACTGGTAACACCTGTGATGCGCAGGAAATTTGATGAAAAAGGGAAACTGGCAGATACGCATGGAGAATACCCGGATGTGGTAAGGGCATTATCCAAAGAAATGGATGTGCCGTTGATAGACCTTCACAGGAGCAGCCGTGTACTGGTAGAACAGGAAGGTGCGGAAGGCTCCAAAAAACTCTTTTTATGGATAGACCAGGGTCATTACCAGGCAGCAATGGCCGGTAAAAAAGATGATACACATTTTTCAGAATATGGTGCATCATCCATTGCTGGATTAGTGTGCAGGGAAATACAGGAAAAAAAGATCGGTCTTGCCGCATACCTGAAACCTTCTGCACACCCGGGTAAAATGGCATATGAGCTGCCCCGGATATACAGGCCCGATTTCAAAAAAGATACCTTTGATATACGTAAGTATGGCGCTGTGGCAAATGGGCTCACGCTCAATACAAAAGCCATCAACAACGCTATTGCCGATTGCAGCAAGGGAGGCGGAGGCGTGGTGCTCATACCCGAAGGATTGTGGCTTACCGGCCCCATCCTGTTTCAAAACAATGTGGAACTGCATGCACTGAAAGGAGCATTGGTATTGTTCACCCCCGATCACCTGCAATATCCATTGGTATCATCTTCTTTTGAAGGCGTTGCTGCAGCAAGGTGCCAGTCGCCCATTACGGCGGAAAACCTGGAGAACATCGCCATCACTGGCAAAGGCATATTCCATGGATCGGGAGATACCTGGAGGCCGCAGCAGAAAGCCAAGATGACGGATTCGGAATGGAGGAATAAAGTAGCATCCGGCGGCGTGCTGAATAAATCGAAGACTACCTGGTATTCATCACCCGGTGCGCTCAAAGGTTCACTCACCAATAATATCGGTAAACTGTCGCCGGGGCTGGCACTGA
>DASVLZ010000208.1:0-5314 GCA_036384615.1 Sediminibacterium sp. | reverse complement strand
TCAGCGCAGACAATTTTATTTTGACTCCAAATTTTTATTGATAATCAGTTTATTACAAGAACACAATAAAAAATAGACTCCGATTTTCTTGGTAAAATGATAGTGGAGGGCCTACCTTTGCCGTCCATTTTCCGGCGGGATAGCGCCGGGTCATTAAAACAGATATAACAATGAGCAAACTTCATTTCACCACCAAGCATGCGAATGCGGCTACCGTGCAGCACAACTGGTATGTGGTTGACGGTACTAATCAAACCGTAGGGCGTATCGCTTCCAAGATCGCTGCCGTTCTTCGTGGCAAGAACAAGGCGTATTACACCCCGCACGTTGACTGCGGCGACTATGTGATCGTTATCAATGCCGAGAAAGTGGTTTTCACAGGCAGCAAGAACGAACAGAAACAGTATATCAACTTCTCTGGTTATCCCGGAGGTAAAAAAGAGGAGTCTGCCGAGTCGCTGCTCCGCCGCCGTCCCGAAGTGGTTATGGAAAGGGCTGTAAAAGGCATGCTTCCCAAGAACCGCCTTGGCCGCAAGATGTTCAAAAAACTGTTCGTGTATGCCGGTACTGCTCATCCCCACACTGCGCAGCAACCCAAAGAATTAAAATTTTAATTGCTAAAAGCCACAGCCGATAGCCAAAAGCTTATAAATAATGGAAAAACAAAAAAACGCAGTTGGTCGCCGTAAAGAAGCCGTTACCCGCGTATTCATTACGAAGGGTGAGGGTAAGATCACTGTTAACGACAAAGACTATAAAGCCTATTTTCCGCTGGTATACCTGCAGAACCAGGTAGAATCTCCGCTGAAAACTGCAGATGTAGTAGGCAAATTCGATATTGTTATCAATGCACAGGGCGGTGGTCTGAAAGGCCAGGCCGAAGCAGCCAAACTGGGTATTGCACGTGCCCTGCTGGAAATCAACCCTGAGTTCCGTCCCGCACTGAAAGCGGCCGGTCAGCTCAAGCGTGATCCCCGCGGTGTTGAACGTAAGAAATTCGGTCACAAGAAAGCCAGAAGGAGCTTCCAGTTCAGCAAACGTTAATAGAATGCTGTTAGCTTTTAGCTGTTGGCTCTTCATCGCTGACAGGTAACGGCTAATAGCTAACAGCTAAATCAATTACAATCATTTCACAACAATCATACAATGGAAAATAACACTTCACTGCAACAACAACTCCTGGAGGCCGGTGTTCATTTCGGTCACCTGAAAAAGAAGTGGAATCCAAAGATGTTGCCTTACATCTTTGCTGAGAAAAAAGGTATCCACATCATTGACCTGAACAAAACCGTTGACCACCTGCAGGATGCTGCAGCGGCCATCAAACAGATAGCCAAGAGCGGTAAGAAAATCATGTTCGTGGCTACCAAGAAGCAGGCGAAAGAGATCGTGAGCGAGTGTGCCCGCCGTGTAAACATGCCCTTTGCCACAGAACGCTGGCTGGGTGGTATGCTGACCAATTTCAACACCGTGCGCAAAAGCGTTAAGAAAATGCAGAGCATTGAAAAAATGCTGAGTGATGGCAGCGCGGAAAGCCTTACCAAGAAAGAACGTCTTACACTGAGCCGTGACAAAGACAAAATGGAGAAAGTGTTAGGTGGTATCGCCCAGCTGGGCCGCCTGCCCGCAGCGCTGTTCCTGATAGATATAGGCCATGAGCACATCGCATTATCAGAAGCAAAACGCCTTGGCATTACCACTTTCGGTATGGTAGATACCAACTGCGATCCCAATAAAGTGGATTTTGCTATCCCTTCAAACGATGACGCTACAAAATCCATCGCTATCGTTACCAACTATATTGTTGCCGCCATCGCAGAAGGCCTTGCAGAGCGCCAGGCTTCCAAAGATGAAGAAGAAGCGGAAGACAGCAACAATGAAAATGAAGCGAAAGCCCGCCGTCTCGAAGCGGAAGCACAGGCAGAGGGTGGCCGTGGCAACCGTAACCGCAGCGCCGGTACCGAAGGTGGTGCAGCCGCAGCAGGAGGTCCCAAGCGCCGTGTACCCAGCAGCCGCAGGCCGGCAGGTGGAGGATCAAGGTAATCCTGTACCAGAGCACAGCATATATAGCATACAGTAATAATTAGTAATGAAGAATTGATAATTGGATAACCGGTTATTGATCGCATTACTAATTATTAATTGTTCATTACTCATTATTTAATTCCCCTGAACATGTCTATAACAATAACCGCTGCAGACATCAATAAACTCCGCCAGGCAACCGGTGCGGGTATGATGGACTGCCGCAAAGCCCTTACAGAAACCAATGGTGATTTTGAAGCCGCTATCGACTGGCTTCGCAAGCAGGGACAGAAAGTAGCCGCCAAACGCAGCGACCGTGAAGCGAAAGAAGGTGTGATCATCGCAAATACATCTGCCGATAACAAAACAGGTTATATCGTATGCATCAGCTGCGAAACCGACTTTGTATCCAAGAACGCAGATTTCGTGGCTTTTGCACAAAGCATTGCCGATGCAGCCGTTGCCAATGATGTAAAGAACGCTGAAGAGCTGAATGAAGTAACCGTGAATGGCGCCAAAGTAGCTGACCTGATCAATGATAAACTGGCTGCCATCGGTGAAAAGATCAGTGTGGCCAAATTTGAAAGGATTGAAGCTCCGTATGTGGCTTCTTACATACATGGTGCTTACCGTATGGGAGTACTGGTAGGCCTTACAGAAGCTGCTGAAGAAGCAGGCAAGGATGTGGCTATGCAGATCGCTGCCATGAACCCTGTGGCCGTAGACCCCGACAGCGTTCCCGCTGAAACTGTGGAAAGAGAAAGGGCCATCAACCTCGAGACCATGAAAGCCGATCCTAAAATGGCCGGAAAGACTGATGAGATGATCGCAAAGATCGCAGAAGGTAAACTGAATGCCTTCTTCAAGGAGAATACCCTGCTGGCCCAGCCTTTTGTAAAAGACGGCGGCAAGAGCGTGGCTGATTACCTGAAGAGCGTAAACCCGAACCTGAAAGTGACCGCATTCAAACGCGTGGCACTGGGTTAACGGAAGGGATATGATATAATGAAAAGGAGTGCATAGCACTCCTTTTTTGTTATTTTTCACCGATAATTCCGGCTTTCTGCCGTGCTCTTGGCATTTGCCCAAAAATTCAGGTTATTTGCAGTCAATTCATAACAACCTCCCATGCTTCCAAAGTTCAAGCGCATCCTTCTCAAATTATCGGGCGAAGCCCTGTTAGGTGACCAGAAAAACGGCGACCCCTTCAATCCCAAGATCATTGAACAATATGCACAGGATATTAAACAGGTTACCGACCTGGGAGTACAGGTAGCCATTGTAATAGGCGGCGGCAATATTTACCGGGGCATGAATGAGGCCGACAGCGGCATTGAACGGGCGCATGGCGACTATATGGGTATGCTGGCCACCGTGATCAATGCCATGGCCATGCAGGCTATGCTTGAAAAGATCGGTGTATATACCAGGCTGCAAAGCGCCATCAATATGGAGCAGGTGGCAGAACCCTATATACGGCGAAAGGCGCTCCGCCATCTCGAAAAAGGGAGGGTGGTGATATTCGGCGCCGGAACGGGCAATCCCTACTTTACCACCGATACCGCAGGCTCCCTTCGTGCCATAGAAATGAAAGCAGATGTGATACTGAAAGGTACCCGCGTGGATGGCGTGTACGATGCAGACCCTGAAAAATTTCCTGATGCTGTAAAATTTGATAAGATCAGTTTCCAGGATTGCATTACGCAGAACCTGAAGGTGATGGATATGACCGCCTTCACGCTTTGTATGGAAAACAAATTGCCCATCATTGTCTTCGACATGAACAAGCAGGGTAACCTGCTGAAAGTGGTGGAAGGACTGAATGTAGGGACACTGGTAAGCTGATCACCCGTTTGTAATAAAAAAGACCGGTTACCTGGAGCGGTTGGTAATTTCACGGAACATGAAACGACTCATTGTTATTGCGCTTTGTCTGGCTGGCTTGCAGGGTTTCTCCCAGCAACAGTTATCATTGCTGGATGCGATCAATACTGCACTTCAGAAAAGTTATGATATACAGATCGCCAAAAACAATCTTGAGATCAGCGCCACCAATAATTATATCGGGGTGGCGGGGGGATTGCCTACCGTAACGGCTACGGCCAACGACAATGAGCAGGTAACCACCATCAACCAGAAATTCACCGATGCTTCCCGCAATACAAAACGCAGCAATGTAAGTTCCAATAACCTTACCGCAGGGGTTACAGGAAGCATCCTGATTTTTAACGGCTGGCGCGTGGTTGCCACCCGGCAAAGACTCGACCAGCTTGAAAAACAGAACAGGGAACTGCTGAAGGCACAGATACAGAATACCATTGCCGCGGTAATGACAAAATATTATGATGTGGTAAGGCAGCAGGGTATGCTTGGTACCATCCGCCTCTCCATAGCTGCTTCACAGCAAAGGCTCGATATTGTGAAAGTGAGAAAAGATGTGGGCCTTGCCAACAACGCAGACCTTTTTCAGGCACAGATCGACCTGAATGCTTTGCAGCAATCACTGCAGAGCCAGCAGCTGACCATCAACACAGCCAAGACAGATCTCCAGACCCTGATGTTCATGAAACCGGATAGTACCGTAGTACTTACCGACACAGTAATTGTTATTGACAGGAATGTACGGCTGGACAGTGTAAAGAACGCCATGCGGGCCAACCCTGAAATACTTGCCGCCACCCGGCAGATCACGATCAATGAGCTGATAGAAAAAGAAACATTGGCGCAGCGTTATCCCACGCTTCGTGCCAGTACGGGATACAATTTCAGCAGCTCGCAAAGCGGTGCGGGTTTCAGCCTGCTTAACCAGAGTTACGGACCTTTTATTGGCCTGAACCTTTCTGTGCCTATCTATAACGGAACCATTTTCAAAAGGCAACAGAAAGTGGCGGAGATCAATACCCGCAATGCCACACTTGTAAGGGATAACCTGTACCTCGGTTTTGAAAACAGCGCCATGCGTAACTACCAGGCATACACCAATGCACTGGAACAGTTGCGAACACAGGAACAGACCTATCAGATCGCCAGGCAATTACTGGATGTTACGCTGCAGCGTTTCCAGCAGGGAGTAGGCACACTCGTGGAAGTAAAACTGGCGCAACAATCCTTCGAAACGGAAGGCTACCGCCTGGTGAACCTTACCTTCCTGGCAAAAGTTGCTGAAGTGGAGCTGAAACGATTGTCTAACCAGCTAACGCCTCCCTGATCTAAGCTTTCCCGGCACACTCCCGGCTCATATGCAGCTATTTTGGTATATTTTTTGCTTGGTAATTCAGTAATTCTGCAT
>DASVLZ010000207.1:0-7920 GCA_036384615.1 Sediminibacterium sp. | reverse complement strand
TTCAGCCTGGAGCATATCAGCCGGGGCAGTTATGAACTTACCGTAAGCAGCCTCGGTTTTTCCACGTACAGGCAACAGGTAACCGTAAAAGGCACACCTGTTGAACTCTCTATTGTGCTCAGCACGCAGTCCCTCTTTCTGCAGCCACTGGAAGTGCGCTCGGTAAGGGCATCCGACAAAGCCCCCTTTGCCAAAACAGAGCTTTCCAAAGCAGAGATCGAAAAGAACAACCTGGGGCAGGATATCCCCTTCCTGCTCAACCAGATTCCCTCGGTGATCGTAAATTCCGATGCGGGTAATGGCGTGGGGTATACCGGCATACGTATACGCGGTTCCGATGCCACGCGCATCAACGTTACGCTGAACGGTATTCCCTATAATGATTTTGAAAGCCTGGGCACCTTCTTCGTTGACCTGCCCGATTTTGCTTCTTCCGTAAGCAGCATACAGGTGCAGCGGGGCGTGGGCACTTCATCCAATGGCGCCGGCGCTTTCGGGGCTTCCATCAACCTTGCCACGAATGAGTACCGCGATAAAGCCTATGCGGAACTCAATAACAGCTATGGCTCCTTTGCCACCTGGAAGAATACGCTGAAACTGGGCACCGGCCTGCTGGGTAAACATTTTACCCTCGATGGCAGGCTGAGCCGCATCAACAGCGATGGATATATTGAACGCGCTTCCAGCAACCTGAAATCGTTCTATGTGAGCGGCGCGTATATCAACAACCGTTCTTCACTCCGTTTCAATGTGTTTTCGGGGAAAGAGAAAACCTACCAGGCATGGTACGGCGTGCCGGAGAATATGCTGTCATCCAACAGGCGATATAATCCCGCCGGTACAGAAAAGCCGGGAACACCTTACGATAACCAGACGGATAATTACACGCAAACCCATTACCAGTTATTCTTTAACCATTCTTTTCATGCGGCATGGTCATTCAACACCGCAGTGTTCCTCACGAGGGGAAAGGGATATTATGAGGAATATAAAGCCGGGCAGGCATTTGCCAGTTACGGATTGCCTGATGTAATCTCCGGTGGCAGTACTATTACCACTACCGACCTGGTGAGGCGGCGGTGGCTGGATAATTATTTTTATGGACAGATAGCATCCCTTCAATACAAGGGCGACCGCGATGAATGGGTGCTCGGCGGCGGCTGGACCACCTACGATGGCAAACATTATGGCACCCTGCCCTGGATACAGACCGGTACCGTGCCGCCCGGCTACCGGTATTACGATTATCCCGCACTGAAGAGCGACCTTAACCTCTACACCAAATGGCAACACGAGATCGCCCGCAACTGGTATTCCTTTGTGGATGTACAGTACCGCCATGTGAACCACAGGATGAATGGCTTTGAGGGAAACGCTGCCCTGACGGTGAACAGGAGTTTTGATTTCCTGAATCCCAAAGCAGGCATCAGCTATACCGGCAGCAATGGATTGCAGGTGTATTTCAGCTATGCACTGGGACATAAGGAACCCAACCGTGACGATTTCCAGGCAAGCCCTGTATCACAACCCAATGCTGAAACACTGCACGATTTTGAATGGGGCCTGGAAAGGAAAACAGGCAATATTACCTATGGCGCCAACCTATATTACATGTATTACGTGAACCAGCTGGTGCTTACCGGGCAGATCAATGATGTGGGTGCTTACCCGAGGATCAATATACCGCGCAGCCACAGGCTGGGTATTGAATTGCAGGGTGCCGTAAGAACCGCTTCCTGGATGCGGGCAGGCGCTAACCTCTCACTCAGCAGCAACAAGATCAGTTCCTTTACTGAATATCTCGATAACTGGGATACAGGGGGACAGGATGCAGTGCCACACCGCAACACGGATATCTCCTTCTCTCCTTCCGTTATCAGTGGGGCCACACTGGATTTTTACCCGGTGAAAGACCTTACTGTGAGCTTACTGGAAAAATATGTGGGCAAACAATACCTGGACAATACACAGAACGAAGCGAGGAAACTGAACGGCTTCTTCACGCAGGATATCCGTCTGAGCTATCACGCAGGCCGCTTCCTGTTCCGCCAGTGGGAATTCACCTTCCAGGTAAACAACCTCTTCAATGCCCGTTATGAGCCCAACGGGTACACTTACAATTACATTTATAACAACACCCTAACCACCGAAAATGGTTATTACCCTATGGCGGGAAGGAATTTTTGGGTAGGTGTGAATGTGAAGCTGTGAGAACAGATGAACAGATGAGCAAGGAACAGATGAACAAGGATCGGAGTTATTAATCATTGTGATTCTTTTCCGATCTATTGTTCATCTGTTCCTTGCTCATCTGTTCATTATTCACTTATTCTTCTCCTGCCATGCCAACATCCCTCCTGCTACGTTCACTACGTTTTTGT
The DNA here is from genome assembly GCA_036384615.1 of Sediminibacterium sp. GTDB lineage: Bacteria > Bacteroidota > Bacteroidia > Chitinophagales > Chitinophagaceae > Sediminibacterium. The sequence continues at coordinate 5,539 of DASVLZ010000207.1, read as the reverse complement.
AGCCCATGGTTTCGAGAATGAGGCAGGCCTGGCCGCTGCGGTTGCCGCTGCGGCAGTAGACGTAAACGGTTTCGTCTTTCAGGTCATCGATATCATCTACCTGCATGGTCTGCACTTTGCCAAGGGGCAGCAGTATGCCACCTATATTGAATTCGGCATGCTCATGCGGTTCACGCACATCTACCAGGTGTATGGATTCACCGGAGTCTATTTTGGATTTGAGTTCTTCTACTGTAATGGTTTGCATTGCGAAAGAGGTTGTGGTTGTAAAATACTTTTATTGTATCGTGTCGCGCAAGGGTGAATTGCTGCTGATATACACATCCATCAGTTGTCCAGGCCTTACTTTATTGGGCACGCGCGCACCGCTGGCGTTCAGTGAATCGGATAATGGCTCAGGGCTTTGCCGTACCACATAAGAAGTGGCAGAGTCCCTGATCGCGCCCATCGGCATTACCGAGCCTATGCTGATGCCGAGTGGCAGCAGGTATGCCCTGGCTTCGGAAAGCGTCATGCCGATCACATCAGGTATGTTAGCCTGGCTGGCGCCCTCGCCGCTGCCCAGTACAAAACTGATGGCAGAGCCGATGGGTATCTTCGTGCCGGGTGCTATCGGTTCATCATTATACAATTGTTCCAGTACCGAATTGCGTGCTATATCGGCTTTATAGGTAACGTATCCCAGCTTCAGACCAAGGCTCTGCAGGTACATTTCAGCGCTCTTTACGGAGAAGCCCGCCAGGTTAGGCATTTCCACCTGCGGCGCAATGCTCCTGTTGATGGTGAGATAGATGGTGCGCCCTGTTTTTACCACGGCATCCACATCCGGGCTCTGCCGCACCACGGCCTGTTTGGCAACACTGTCGATATAGATCGAGTCCTGCACGATCACATCAAAGCCTTTATCCTCCAGTAATTTGGTGGCGGCAGTTACATTCAGCCCCATCACCGAGGGTACTTTTTCGTACTTGCCATATTTCGTGATCCACGACAGCGAAAGAAAGAACAGGAACACGAATATGAGCACCAGGCCCAGTCCCACGAGCATATTCACCCAGAGCGGCTTACCGGTAATATATTTCTCTATAAATGCCTTCATGGCAGGAAAAATATTCAATTATTGGTGAAGGTAATGCAAAAGTCTGTGGTTGGGTCAGGGTCCATGGTCGATAGTCCATAGTCGATTGTCCATTGACTATGGACTATCGACTATGGACTACTTTATCCCGCCTGCTCTATCACCGCCGAATAAAACTCCTTCAGGCTCCAGCCCATGGCCTTTACCTGCTGGGGTATTACGCTGGCCTCGCTCTGGCCGGGTACGGTGTTTACTTCGAGCATGAAGGGCTGCTGGGTGGCGGTATTGTAGATAAAATCGATCCGCACCACTCCCCTGCAGTTCAGCAGTTCATATGCGCGGCGTGCGGCTGATTCCAGTTTGTCCTGCATAACCCCATCGATCTTTGCAGGTGTGATCTCTTCGCTTTTGCCCTGGTATTTGGCTTCAAAATCGAAGAACTCGTTTTTGGTGATGATCTCTGTGATGGGCAATACAATCGTGTTGCCTTTATTGCGGAATACACCTATTGTAAATTCCCTTCCGCTGATGAATTCTTCCACCAGCACCTGGTCGTCTTCGCGGAATGCCTTATCCAGTGCGGCTTCCAGTTCGCCGGCTTCATTTACCTTGCTCATGCCTATGCTGCTGCCGCCGTTATTGGGTTTCACAAATACGGGCAGGGTAAGGCGTGCGAGTATCTCGGTTGTGCTTACCGGCGTATGCCTGAAGAGATGCATGGATTTTGCCACATGTATACCGCCGAATGCCGCTACTGCCACCGTATACCGCTTGTTGAAAGTAAGTGCCGATGTGGCCGCATCGCAACTGGTGTAGGGTATCTTCAGCATATCGAAATACCCCTGCAGTTTGCCGTCTTCGCCGGGTGTGCCATGTATGCAGAGCAGGATCGTATCAAAATGTATTCTCTGCCCTTTATCCGTTACAGAGAAATCATCCCTGTTCACTTTTGACCTTTCACTTCCATCGGCGGGCTCGTACCACCAGCCTTCGGGGTTGATATCTATCCTGTATACATCGTACTTATCCCTGTCGATATTGTTCCCTACCGTGATGGCACTCTTATAGCTGATCTGTGCTTCCCCGCTTAACCCGCCGGTTACGAGGGCGATTTTTTTCTTCATGGGACGAAGATAAGAGAGATTGCAGATTGCAGATTGCAAATTGCAGATTGCATATTTGCAATCTGCAATAAAAAAGGTGAAGAAAGTAATTTCTTCACCTCAAGTTGACGGGACATATCACCCGCCGTTAGTGGTCGCTACCCGGGGGTAGCAAGTTGATAATTAATACTGCTATTAATCATCCTAAAGGTACGCAGGTGATGCGTTATATGCAAGCAAAAACACACAAAGTTTAGCACAGGGCATGTGCATTAAATGTGCATTTTGGCTTTCTTAGCTAACAGTTCATCTACGGTTTCACGGTACATTTCATCGGGTACGCAGCAATCAACCGGGCAAACGGCAGCGCACTGGGGTTCTTCATGAAAACCCTGGCATTCGGTGCATTTGTTGGGGGTGATGTAATAAGTATCCACGCTGATGGGTGCGAAGCGATCCTCGGCATCCACCGCGGTGCCATCCATCAGGGTGAAGCTGCCCTTCACTGTTGTACCATCTGAAATAGACCATTCCACGCCGCCCTCATAGATCGCATTGTTGGGGCACTCGGGTTCGCAGGCACCGCAGTTGATGCATTCTTCGGTGATTTTAATAGCCATAGAAAAAGGTTTATTGGGTTAGTGATACATTTGTTCTTCCAAAAATAAGGCTGACGGATGACTTTACAAGAACGAATTATGCTGATGACCCGTTTGGGTGAATATATGCTCTCACAGGATGTATCCTGGGCCGAAGCAAAGGACAAGGCCTACCGGGAAAATGCATGGTTCATACCCGAATTTATTGATACCGCAACGACCAACATCGCTACGCGTTTCCTGCAGTCTTCCCTGCTGCAGGAATGGGCGGCGCGGTACAGCATTCCCGGTAACCAGCTATCGCCCCGGAAAATCGGCGTGGTAATGGCGGGTAATATACCGCTGGTGGGCTTTCATGACCTGCTCTGTGTTTTCATCAGCGGGCACAGGCTGGTGGCCAGGACCTCTTCCAAAGATGATGTACTCATTAAACACCTGGCCGGCAAACTGGCGGAATGGGATCCTTCCGTAACAGCGTATATCATGTTTGCGGAAAAACTGTCGGGCTGCGATGCCTATATCGCCACCGGCAGCAATAATTCGGGAAGGTATTTTGAATATTATTTCGGGAAATATCCCCATATCATCCGTAGAAACCGTACTTCGGCGGCCATACTGGACGGGACTGAGACGGATGCAGAACTGAAAGCCTTATGCGCAGATATACAACTGTACTTCGGCCTGGGCTGCCGCAATGTGACGCAATTGTATGTTCCCGAGAACTATGATTTTATTCCCCTGCTGGAGTCGCTGAAGGAATATGCGCATTTTCTCCAGTTCCATAAATACAAACACAATTTCGACTACCATCTTGCGCTGCTGATCATGGGCAACAAATATTATATGACCAATGATTCGGTGGTGCTTACGGAAAACAGCGCTCCTTTTTCCCCGGTAAGCCAGGTACACTATACTTTTTATAAGGATGCAAAAGCGGCTGCATCAGTTCTTGAGAACAGCACCGATATCCAATGTATTACCGGGCACGGGTATATTCCTTTCGGACAGGCCCAAAGTCCCGGGCTTATGGATTATGCAGATGGGGTGGACACGATGCAGTTCCTGCGGGATTGAGGGATGGCAGGTTGCAGAAGGCAGATTGCAAATGGCAGATTGCAGATGGAGGGATGCCCTTCCAATCTGCAATTTGCAATCTGCCTTCTGCAATTCCTTCGTACTTTTATGTCATGCCGGACTCTCCAAGTACGACAGTTGTCGTAAAATATTTGTTAAATGGTTTCACAGGGGCTCTGACAATTAAACAGCTTCGTTTATTTGTTATCAGAAAGGCATACAATTTGAACTGATCATCATCTCATTAAAACAAAGAAAGAATATGAATCTCAAGAACATTATCGCCGTGGTAGCCATCAGTGCTGCTACCGCTGTTTTGAGTGTGTGGGGTTATGGCAAATACCAGCAGAGCCAGTACGAGGGTATACAGGATCCCGGTAAACTTCCCGTGAACTATGCCGGCTTTTTTGGCAATAATGGCGCTCCCGCCACCGCAGTTGATTTTACTCCCGCCGCCACCACCGCCACTCCGGCAGTTGTGCACATTAAAACCAGGACCAAGGCCCGCCAGGTAAGCAATAGCAATAATATGCGCCGCAACCCGTTTGCCGATCTTTTCGGCGATGATTTCGGTGATTTCTTCGGCGGCCCGAGGGTAATTCCCGAGCAGCGTGCCAGTGGCAGCGGCGTGCTGATCACAGAAGACGGCTATATAGTTACCAATAACCACGTGGTGGATAATGCCGATGAACTTACCGTTACGCTTTCCAACAAAAAAACATACAAGGCCACCGTTGTGGGCACAGACCCCAGCAGCGACCTGGCCGTGATCAAAATCGACGGAAAGAACCTTCCCTACCTGGTATATGGCAACAGCGATGATACCAAGCTGGGGCAATGGGTGCTGGCTATCGGCTACCCGCTGAACCTGGATGTAACCGTTACAGCAGGTATCATCAGCGCCAAATCAAGGTCTATCGGCATCAACAGGCAGCAGAGCGGAAGCCCGGTGGAATCTTTTATCCAGACAGATGCTGCCGTGAACCCCGGCAACAGCGGTGGTGCATTGATCAACACCAATGGTGAGCTGATCGGTATTAACTCTGCCATTGCTTCCCCTACCGGTTCCTATGCGGGATATTCCTATGCCATACCGGTGAATATTGTGAAGAAAGTGATCACCGATATCGTTAAGTTCGGTACCGTGCAGCGTGCGTATATAGGTATCAATTACCTTGATGAAAGCCTGCCCGATGAAACCATCAAACAGTTCGAGAAAGAATCCGGCCTCACTTACAAACAGGGTGAGGGCGTATTTGTAACCGATGTTCCTTCCGGTGGTGCCGCGGCTGATGCAGGTATTAAGAAAGGTGATATCATCACAAAGATCAATGGCGTTACCATTACCAGCGGGCCTGAATTACAGGAGCAGGTATCAAGGTATAAACCCGGTGATAAAGTTACGCTCACCTATACCCGCAACGGTAAAGACAATACCATTACCCTGGTGTTGAAGAACAGGGTGGGCACTACCGATGTGGTTAAGAATACCAGCATGATGCAGAAACTGGGTGCTGACCTGGCGAATGTAGACAGCAAGACAGCCGCTGCCAACAAGATCGAAGGTGGTGTGGTAGTGAAGCGTATTGGCGAAGGGTTACTGAAAAAGACCCGCATGCAGGAAGGCTTTATCATTACCAGCGTGGAGAACCAGGATGTTAAGAATATGAGCGATCTCGACAAGT
>DASVLZ010000206.1:0-3390 GCA_036384615.1 Sediminibacterium sp. | reverse complement strand
TCACCCCATATCCATCGCTGCAAACCTGTATCCTTTTTCACTAAAATGCGCCAGCATCCGCGGCAGTGCATACCGCATACGCGGAAAAGCTTTTTCGCTGTCGTGGAACAGGACGATGGAGCCGGGGCGGGTATGTTTCAGCACATTATTGAGGCAGGCTTCCGGTTGCAGGCTTATATCGAAATCACCACTCAGCACATCCCACATAATGGTGCGGAGTGAAAACCGGGGAGAGAGCAATTGTTTTGCCTGTGAACGTTTGATCCTGCCGTAAGGCGGGCGGAAAAGTTTTGAAGGTACCAGCTCCATGGTCTTTCGTATGTCTTCCATGTATATGGCGTCTTCTGTTTTCCATCCATTGTAGTGATGGTAGGTGTGGTTGCCAACAGAATGTTCTTCTGCGAGTACCTGCCGGTAAATACCCGGTTCGGCAACTATATTTTTCCCAATGCAAAAGAAACTCGCTTTTGCATGAAATTTTTTCAGCTGTTCGAGTACAAAAGGTGTGGCCTGCGGGTGCGGGCCGTCATCAAACGTAAGATAGATCACCTTTTCATCTCCCGGCATCCGCCAGGTAAAGGCCGGATACAAGGCCCGGAGCCACCAGGGAGAGGTGAGGAGGTACATGAGGCAAAGATGGGGGATATTGAACAATAGAACAAGGAACAAGGAACAGATGAATGTTGATCGGAGTATAGAGCAAGATTTCCGATCCTTATTCATCTGTTCCTTGTTCCTTGTTCTATTGTTCAATACTTTTGCTGAATGAACAAGAAAGTACGCGTACGCTTTGCGCCTTCCCCTACGGGGGGATTGCACCTCGGCGGGGTGAGAACGGTGTTGTATAATTATCTTTTTGCCAGGCAGCACGGCGGCGATTTTATTGTGCGTATAGAGGATACGGACCAGAGCAGGTTTGTGCCGGGAGCAGAAGAATATATTTTCAATACCCTTGCCTGGTGCGGACTGGAACCTGATGAAAGCCCCGTGCATGGCGGCCCTTATGCGCCTTACCGGCAGAGCGAAAGAAAAGAGAATTACCGCAAATATGCCGAACAGCTGGTGAAAGACGGCTTTGCCTACTATGCATTTGACACACCCGAAGAACTGGACGTCAAAAGAAAAGAAATACCCAATTTCCAGTACAGCCATGCAACCCGCAAGGCCATGAGCAACTCGCTTACACTAAGCAATGAAGAAACAGCAGAGAAACTGAAAGGTCCGCATGTGGTGCGCATACTGATGCCGGAATCTGAAACGGTAACATTCACCGATATGATCCGCGGCGATGTAAGCTTCCACACTTCACAGGTGGATGATAAAGTGTTGCTGAAAGCTGATGGCATGCCCACCTATCACCTGGCCGTGGTGGTGGATGACTACCTGATGAAGATCAGCCATGCATTCCGCGGGGAAGAATGGCTGCCCTCTGCTCCCGTACATATACTTCTCTGGAAATACCTCGGATGGGAAGCCGATATGCCGCAATGGGCGCACCTGCCGCTGATATTGAAACCCGATGGCAACGGCAAACTCAGCAAACGCGATGGCGACAGGCTCGGGTTTCCTGTGTTCGCTATGGACTGGACAGATCCCAAAACAAATGAAAAGACCACTGGCTTCCGCGAAAGGGGTTTCCTGCCCGAGGCATTTGTGAACCTGCTGGCATTACTGGGCTGGAACGATGGCACAGATAATGAACTGTTTTCCCTCGAAGAACTGGTTCAGCAATTTTCCATGGACCGCGTGCACAAAGCCGGAGCCAAATTCGATTTTGAAAAAGCCAAATGGTTCAACCATGAATGGATCAAAAGGCTGCCTGCAGGCATTTACCTGCCGCAGGTAAAGGAAATATTTACCCAAAACAATATCAGCATTCATGATGATACCTTGCTGGATACAGTATTGAACCTTGTAAAAGACCGCTGCACTTTCCTGACTGATTTTGTACAGCAGTCGGCTTTCTTCTTTATTGCACCGGCCAATATAGACACAGCTGCCATTAAACCCAAATGGGACGATGCCAAAAACCTGTTCTTTACCGAACTGGTAAGGGCATGGCAGCTGAGTACATTATGGGAAGCATCCGACCTGGAAAAAGAATTCAAGGAACTCGCCGCCGCCAACCAGCTCAAACCCGGCGAACTGATGCTCCCCTTCCGCATCATGCTCGTAGGCGGTAAATTCGGCCCCGGCGTGTTTGATATCGCCGCAGTTATCGGAAGGGAAGAAACGCTGCGGAGAATACAGGATACTTTGAGGTTGTTGAGACAGGGATAATCGTAGATTGCAAATTGCAGATTGCAGATGGAGATTTTTTATGCAATTTTAAAATCCCAATCTGCAATTTGCAATCTACCATCCAATCCCCTACCTTGTCGCAAATACCCCGCATGAAGCCCGCCTCGCTCTCAAAATACATTATCGTATTATTTGCACTGATCAAACTGCTGATCCCTTTTGTACTGATCCATCCTGATTTTGAACTGCACAGGGATGAATTCCTCTACCTCGCAGATGCGGATCATCTTGCATGGGGGTATATTGAAATGCCCCCGCTGTTGGCCCTGATGGGGTATATCAGCAAACTACTGGGAGGGACCATTGCCACTGTTTATATGTGGGGTAGCATTACAGGAGCACTCACCCTTATACTCGTGGGCATGACCGTGATTCGGCTGAAAGGCAATCCGCGGGCGGTATTCATTGCCTGTCTTGCCTTTTTGTGTTCAGGATTCCTCCGTATGCATATCCTGTTCCAGCCTAATTTCCTGGATGTACTTTTCTGGACATGGGCCGGCTACCTGACTGTTCGCTGGATACAAACGGAAGACAAAAAATACCTCTACTGGCTGGGCATCTGCTTCGGCCTCGGTATACTGGGCAAATATTCCATGGCATTCTATATTATCTCTTTCCTGGTGGCAGTACTGCTCACGGGCAGGAGAAAATGGCTGCTCAATATCCATTTTTACCTGGCTATGCTCACAGGAATACTTATATGCCTGCCCAACCTGGTATGGCAATACACGCACCATTTTCCCGTAATGCACCATATGGAACTGTTGCAGCGCCAGCAGTTACAGTATAACAGCCGGTCCGATTTTCTCATCAGCCAGGTATTGATGACGCTGCCCGGAATAGTAGTTTGGGTGGGCGGACTGGTATATGTATTGTTCCTGGAAAGAGGGAGAAAATACATCTCCATCGGCATCATTTACCTGGGCATTATTTCCATACTCCTGTTCTTTAATGGCAAAGGATATTATGCGGTAGCGGCTTACCCGGTACTGATGGCATTCGGCGGCGTATGGTTCGAAGAAATCACCATGCGCAAAACATGGCTATGGCTCAAATGGGTAATGCCGGTATTAATGTTATTGCTTACCA
>DASVLZ010000205.1:0-18002 GCA_036384615.1 Sediminibacterium sp. | reverse complement strand
CTGGCAGGATGTTCCAGGAAATGCGAGAGGATAATACCGCTGCGTTTGCCCTGCTTTTTTTTCAGTTCAATATTCAGCCTGTTGCCCGATACGAATGCGATCTCATACCCCGCAAAAAAACCTATCAGCACAAGTGTGATGACAATGCCGATGATGGTGTAGAGTTCGTTCATACTGCCAAGATAGGGGGAAAAGTCAAAAGTGAAAAGTCAAAAGTGAAACGTGAAAATGGTTTTGAGTTTTCATCTTTCACTTTTGACTTTTCACTTTTCACTTCCAAAACAAGTGCCCCGTTGAAACGGGGCACGTACCGATCAGTTAACAACATGAGAATCGGCGTGAGAGATATATGCACATGAGAAAAATCGAAAAAAATGCAGATGACAGGCCCGCGTTACTCTTGCTGTCCGGAACGCATGCCTTACCGCCATCTGCTATAATTAGTAACGCTGATCGTGATAAAAAGTTACAGCCGGGATGCTGATAAAAAAACAGGGAGCGGCGGTTATGCCGCCCCCTGCATAGCAAGCAGTGATCATTTAAAATCAACAGTACAGTTCTGGCATTTCATATCGATCTTAAGTCCTTTACCATCGCCTACAGCGGCAGTAAAGCGGGTAGGGCCATTACCGATACCATCACTCCATGAGCCGACTCTTACGCGGTTCACATCGGCTATCATCGTATTCAGCCTGTTCAGCGATGCGGCCTGCGGCGCAGTGGAATTAATGGTTGTTGTGGCAGCCGTGCTGCCCTCCTTTGCATCTGATTTTGTTTCAGGAGTGGTCACAGGTACTTTTTCAAAACTGCCATACACAGAGCTGTAAGGGCCGGAAAAAGATACACTATAGTTTTTCACCTCTTTCAGCGGTATGCGGATATCGGCATAGCGGTTATCGATCTTGATATGGTTGAGGGAGGGACCTACTTTCCGCACCTTGATGTCTGCATTGGAGCCATCCACTTCCATAGATCCATTGAGTTTGGTAATACGCAGGTTGCCATAGTTTTTGCGGCCGGTTACTTCTCCCACTTCTTCGATCTCATACTCATCATTGGTACTGCGCAGGGATATTTTTTTGGCGGATGCCATCTCGATAGTAGAATATTTGCTTTCCACATCCATATCATCCACATCTTTTGCGCTGAAGCGGCCGTTGGCGAACTCCAGTTCTGCCGTTTTAATATTTCCTACATTGGCATTGGAGTATTTTGAGCGCAGGGTAAGCTTGTCGAGGTTATCGGCTTCCAGGTTGCCATTGCTGATATCAACAGTGGCCTCGGTAATGCCTGCCGGAAGCTGTACATCAGAATATTTGGTTTCAATATCCAGTTTGCTGCCGGAAGGAACCGTAATGGTTATTACCCTTTTCAGTTTGGCATCTGTACCAATGTTCTGGCCATTGGCATTGAATACTGCCACTCCCCCGCCCGAAGTGGTGTAGCGGAGATTATCGCTGTAAATAGTAAACGCATTTCCGAATGAGGAACCCACTCCCCCTGATTTGATCTTTACTGATGAACCCAGGGTTTTGAGAGAGAGATTGATCTTCTCCAGCCATTCTTCATCTGTGAGTTTGCTCTCGCCGTCATAATATACAACGGTGCTGACCTTTACTTTGGGCTGGTCCCAGGTCTTTACCACGATGCCGCGTGAAGAAGTGTTCTCGATATAGATATCGGATGATTTACCGATGGAGATCTCTTTGCTCACCTCTTTGCTCTTGAGGTCTTCCGGCTTGAATGTTTTATTGCCGGATACAAAGAACATGTTGTCATTATTCATGACCTGTCCATAGCCCGCAATCTGTGCTACCTGGCCGGCGGCAACGGGCGCTGCATCGGCTGATCCCCTGCTGTTGGAGGAAGCTCTTGTGGGAGCGGTTGACTGCTGGGCTGTGCCCGCGGCAGCCATAAGGAGCAGGCTGCCCAATAAGGTATTACGCATAACTGGTTTCATTGTTCTGTGCTGTTTAAATATTCAGGAAATAGGTTCGGGTGGTATCAACAGGACCGCGGCTTTGTTTAAAGCGGTTGTTGGTTTTATTCATTTCGAGCTGAAGCTGTTTCAGGATATTGAGCTTCTGCTGGTACAGGTTGATCAGCTGGTCAAGCAAAGCATCGTTGAGGCCGCGCCTGGCTATGTCGGTCTTGATGCCTTTTTCGTCTTTGTCCATCTGTTTCAGCTGCACTTTGAAATCATTGAAGTAAGCCGGTGTTTCGGCATACATGGGTGTTGTGCTTACCCTGGCGCGCTGCAGGTTGATCACCTGGGTAAAGCTGTTTTCCATATCTGTGAGTGCATGCATCTCTTCCGTTCTATCCACCGTTCCGGCAGAATGCGGCATGCGGTTGTTTTTGCGTGATGGCCCCGTTTTGGAAGCGGGTATTACCGAAGCTGTATTGTTTTCATTCTCACCAGAAGGCTGCAGTTGCTGCGCTTCTGCCTGCGGTGTAACGGTTTCTTTCTGAACAGGTGTTACCTGGGCCGTGGTCTTTCCGGGTTGTGTGCTGTCGCTTCCCGCCAGGTGCCAGATACCGATGCCGGCAAGAATGATCACGCATGCGGCTATGGCCCAGCGGCTAACCATCATCACTACATTGCCTCTCACAGGCGCAGCACTGTGCTCGCTGATGCGCTCCCACACCTGCGGACGGGGTTCGTCCAGGTCCAGCTCGTCAGCGTGCTGTTGCAGGTATTTTTTCAACTCATCCATGTATCTGTAATTGCTTGGTAATTCTTTCTTTTAACAGTTGCCGCGCCCTGTGGTACTGGCTTTTGCTGGTGGACTCTGTAATACCCAGGCGGGCGGCAATATCCTTATGGCTGTAATCCTCTACCACAAAAAGGTTGAACACCTGCCGGCAGCCATCGGGCAACCCTTTGATCTCCCGGTGAATGATGGTAAAGTCAACGGTTTTCCACCATTCCGCCTCTTCCACTGCCGCATCGTTCTTTTCGTCTTCCCACTCATTCCAGTAAATGTTTTTCTTACTGAAACGGATGCATTCATTTACCACGATCCTCTTCAGCCATCCCCCGAACTGCACCGCTTCTTTCAGCTGGTGCAGGTTCTTGAATGCGATGATGAAAGACTCCTGCAGTAAGTCTTCCGCATCGTTGCGGTTGCCTGTCATTCGGGTGCATATATTAAACATGCTCTTGCTGTACTGGCGGTACAACCAGGCCTGCGCCTCCGAATCGCCCTTGCAGGCCCTTCTCACAACAGCCGTTTGTATGGTGTTTACCTGTTCCAATGAGTAAATCCGTGTATAGGAGTGGGTGTGTTTGTAAAGGTTGGAAAGATGGCGGGAATTTTTTACAACAGCCCAAAGAATTGCCCGGCAGCAAGAAATGGCTCCCACAGGGCAATCCCATAGGAATATTATGGATGTCCCATTGGTACAATATGGCTAGGATATGACTACGCCGGACTTATATTGGACTTATATTGGACTTATACTGGACTTATATTGGACTTTTTATGCATTCGCAACACTGTTGCATTTGCAGGATGCACCCGGAGTTGCCATTTCAGGACAGGTCGAGCCGGGGTTTGTTTTCGAGGATGGCTTCTATCTGTGCATCCACATCATCCGTGATCAGTTTCACTACATCCAGGGCTTTCAGGTTTTCCGTGAGCTGTTCGGCTTTTGTGGCGCCAAGGATAGCCGTGGTTACATGGGGGTTTTTGATCGTCCAGGCAATAGCCAGTGAAGCCAGTGATACGCCCAGTGTATCTGCCAGCACACCCAGTTGCTTTACTTTGGCCAGTTTGGCTTCCTGCAGCCAGCGTTCTTTAAGCCAGTCAAAACCTTCTATGGCCAGCCGGGAATCTGCCGGTATACCGTTATTATACTTGCCTGTAAGAAATCCTGCCGCCAGCGGGCTCCAGATGGTGGTGCCCAGTCCTTTGTTCTTAAATACCGGCAGGTAATCCTGTTCCATTTTAAACCGCTCGAACATATTGTATTGCGGCTGCTCAACAACGGGACCGATAAGATGGTGCTGGTCTGCCACCCGGTGTGCCTCCATGATCTCTGCGCCGCTCCACTGGCTGGTGCCCCAATACAATATCTTTCCCTGCTGCACCAGGTTGTGCATGGTCCATACGGTTTCTTCTATGGGCACAGTTACATCCGGACGGTGACAAAAGAAAATATCGAGGTAATCTGTCTGCAAACGCTGCAGGGCTTCATGGCAGGCTTCCACCAGGTGCTTGCGGCTGAGACCAGTCTGGTTGGGTTTGTTCGCCTTGCCGCGCCATCCAAAATAGGCTTTGGAAGAAAGGGTATAGGAGGTGCGGTCCCAGTTCTTTGTTTTTAATACCCGGCCCATCATCTTCTCACTCTCACCCAGGGCATATACTTCCGCATTATCAAAAAAATTGATGCCGTTATCATAAGCCATGCCCATGAGCGTATCTGCACTGTTGTCTGCTATCTGTTTGTGAAAAGTGACCCAGCTGCCAAAGCTCAGCACGCTTAACTGCAGGCCGCTGTTGCCCATTCTGCGATATTCCATATAATAGGTTTTAAAACGGAAGCTACGGAATGGAAAGGGTTGTTGATTGCGAATTGGGAAAATTCGGGTGGCAGGCAGGTTTTAGTGAACCTGTTTGGTAGTATCCGTTGCAGTGCCGGCAGTACTATCGGGTATATGCATGTAGCTGCCTGATTGCATATTATTGAGTGTTATCGCAGTAAGGTCCTGGTTACAGGTCATCCCATTAAGACCAATATACAGGCTGGAGCGAAAAGCCTGGCTCCATACCACTTTTTTATCTGTATAAAATTTCCCCGCAGCCTGGTCCCAATACAGTTCGGGGCAGCGGAGTGTATCGCCCTTCACATTAAAAGCCACTACATTGCCTCTCAGGAATACTTTTTTCTCTGCTTCAAGGTACCTGCCATAATCTGCGCGTATCTGGCTTTCCACTTTTACGCTGTCGTTATAAAAATCCACATGCAGAGTGTTGGGAAACTCGATCTTATTGGCGCTGTCGCCTCCATAGCGCAGCATTCTCGGCGCTGTAAGGTGGGCTTTCATTTTGCCCTGCATGCTCAGGTAGCTGTCTATGCTCTTACCTTCATCCACACTCGCTTTCTTGCTGCTGAGTTCCCGCACTTCATTGATATCGTTCTCACATCCGCATACAAAAAGGCAGCCGCTGATCAGGGCTGCCAGTAATATCCTTGTATGCAAAAAGCGGTTAATCATATTTGCGTTTCACAAACCAAATATCGCTCATGCTAATGCCCAATGAAAGCTGCACATAGGTTTCTGTGATATTATTAACACTCGATCCCCTTTTACCAAACTGCAGAGCCATATTCATTACCGTAAACTGGTCTGAATAGTTTGTCCATTTGCGTATGGGCAGGCCTGCACCGAATGATACCCCGTATTGTTTCAGCCCATTGCCATCAGGGTTCAGGTAATCTTTGCCGAGATAAAAGCCCGCCCTGTAGTTCACATTATTCCAGTAACCCCTGTTTGCCAGCGGGTCGGGACAAAACTGTACGCCCAGTTTGTACTGCCAGCTATCACTCAGCTGGTCGGGCAGGTTATAAAAACGGTACTGGCTCCATTTGGAGGCGGTATATTCAAGGCCGATAGACCACAGTTCAAATGCACCTCTTGAATTGGAAGCTGTTTTGTGCAGGGTAATGCCGGCCGCATAGTTGGAAGGCAGGATCACAGAACCTTTCATATCGCTCTGCGTAAGTACACTATCAATTTTTACATCGCCATTGGCTGTATAGGCAAATGTTTGCCTGTCGAGTTCCTGCGATGCATTCATTGTTTGTTTCAGCGTACCTGATACGCCAAACCTGAGTTTATAACGCTCGGTGGTTTTGTCTATATTATTGGTGCGGGTACTCAGTGTTACCTCGTATTGAAGTCCTCCCGTAAGGAACATCCCTCCGAAAGTAGTGAGCGTTGAGTTTTTGGATGAATAATACAGGGCTGTATCATTCAGGAAATTTTTGATGGTATTCACCTCTTTGCGGCCGAAGTTGTAGCCGGTATTGAGTCCTATCTGGAAATTATTCCAGCGCTTGCCAATACCCACAAATGCCTGGTTAAGTCCGCCGCTGCCTGTATATACTGTTTGCACACTGTCTGCAGCCACCATATCAAACTGCTGTACGGAATAATTGATGCGGCTCATGGGTTTTAACCCGAATGCCAGCCCCCAGCCTTTGGCCCTGTTGAGCGGCACGCCTACTGCTATATAGGAAGGGATAAAGTTGGACGAATTGAATTTTCCTGAAGGATTTTTGCTGTACAGGCTTCTTGAATCGATGGTAACACCGATATCGAAGGTGGACATATAAAAACTTCCATAGGTTGCCGGGTTGCCGAAATTGACTGCCTGGCCTACGTTATTATGAAAGCCATCTGAATAAGCAGCGGATAACCCGCCCAGGGAACGGCTGATAATATGCTGGTTGGTATAGAATTCGCCTAACCCGTACCTGCCGTAAGGGGAGTTTTCCTGCGCCTGCAATGACTGGAAAGAAAAAGCCGCAGCAAATACCCAACTAAGCCTGAAAATGTTAGAAATGGTTAGACGCACTGATCGCATACAATCCTTTGTAGATTAGATAAGGGTCGGCAAATATCCTGTTTTTTAGATGCGGCACAAAAAAACCCATATCACCCCCGGTTAACAGCACGTTAAAGTTGCTGTATTTCAAGGCATAAGCATCAATAATTCCGTCAATTTCCTTAGCCATGCCCAGTATTACACCGCTCAGAATGTTGGTTTTGGTGTCGTAGCCCACCAGCGGAAAAGCGGCATCGGGACTTACCAGCGGCAGCAGGGCGGTTTGTTCATGCATGGCCCTGAAGCGCATATACATGCCGGGAGAAATGCTGCCCCCGAGGAATTCATGGGCCTCATTCACAAAATTATAGGTGATGCAGGTACCCAGCCCTATGGCCAGGTTATGCCCGCCGGGAAACAGGTCTACGGCAGCCGAAACGATCGCCAGCCTGTCGGCCCCGATGGTTTCCGGCTTGCCCACGGGCGTACTGATGGGCAGTTTGCTGTTATGCCCCAGCTTATGAAACCCTGTATGCGCCGCAAGATAGGTTTCCAGTTCCGGCGGATGGCTGATCACCGAGGAGAGGATAGACCATTGCGGCTGGTAAGTATCCACCAGGCTCCGCAGGCTGTCCTCCGTCATATCTGCCAGCACATGCTCCTTCACAAATTCGCGGTTCTGGAACACCCCGCATTTCAGGCGGGTATTACCGAAGTCGAAACAGAGTGTGGTGGGCATTAGTTGATATAAGTTGATTAGTTGATAGGTATTAAGTATCAGGCATCATTTCCCCAACTCCTCCAATTCTTTCAGTCTTGTATACTTCATCCATGTGTACCATGCATTCATTTTTGCAATGGTATAACCTGCTTCGCCATCGAGGAATCCGAGGCGCAGGAGGTAGTTGTTCACGAAAGACAGCGGGCCTGCCAAACGGCGTTGCAGCCAGAAGCTGCGCTTTCCCCTGCGGTGATATTTTTCCGCGTTAAGCATGGCATACCGCACGGTTTTGGCAGCAAACTCTTCCAGGTTGCGGGAGGTGTAATGATGCATATATCCTTTTACCGTAACCACCCGCACATTGGCAGGCATTTCCAGCGCTTCGTGCACCTGGGCTTCATTCCAGTGCACCTGTTGCCGGTGGTATAGCCGTATATGCGCATCGCCGGCCCATTCACCAAAACGGATCATTTTATTGCCAAGGAATGCACGGAAACGGATATTGTATACCGTAAGGGGATCAGTAAGGGAAAGCCCGGATAATGTTGCGGCAAGCTGCTCATCAGGCATTTCATCGGCATCGAGGGATAATATCCAGTCGTGCCGGGCCATAGCCACCCCTTTGTTCTTATTAGGCCCATATCCATCCCAGGAGGTTTCGAGCAGGCGCGCGCCGCTGTTCAGCACTATCTGCTGCGTACCATCGGTGCTGCCGCTATCGACCACCACGATATCATCACTCAATCTTTTTACAGCAGCCAGGGTTTGCGCAATGATATGCGCTTCATTCCTGCAGATGATGACAACCGAGAGTGATGGATTCATTTTCTTTCCGGCCGTGCCGGTTCATTTTGTACAAAGAAAGCAATAAAAGCCAGTATGGTCACACCCAGCTGCCCTTCCAGCGTATCATCAAAGACCACCGGTATCAGCGCAGTCAGCATGATCATCACTGATACAATATTCCTGCGGGTGGTTGCAAACAGTACCAGGAATATTCCAGCGCTGAACAGGAGCATGCCGGGCCATCCGCTCCCGGCCCCGTACATCATCCATTCACAGGCCGGCAGGAACCTTTCGTAGGAAAGGCTTTGGGGATGCCAGCTGTTATGCCAGTCGTTCACAGCCTTCCTCGTATCACCAAAACCCACACCGGATACCGGATGGTCGCGAAGAATATGATAGCCCGCTTTTACCGACAGCCATCTTGCCGCATCATTATACCCCGGCGCTGAACCGTTGGCAGCATACAGGCTGAAATCATACCGTATATATTGCACCCTGTTGCGCAGCGTGGGCAGTAACTGGTAGGCAGTTACCGAGAGCAACAGCAGCAGGGCCAGTATGGTTACTGCGTATTTCCACTGCTTCCTTACCCATAACAAGTGCATTATATAAACGAAAACGCCAGTGTACAGGCAAAGCAATCCTGTTTTGGCCGCCAGTATATGCAGGTACACAACAAAGAAAACAGCGAGTGCTATCCATATATATCCTGCTTTGCGGGAAGATGTCATCTGCCATGCTTTACAGGCTATCCATACCGCCAGCGCCACCATCCAGCTGAAACGTACATAGTCATGGTCTGCCAGCGTGGGAAGTACTTTGGCTTTCAGGTAGGCGGCATCTATCGCATGCGCATCGGCAACATACATACCCAGGCTCCATATACAGCCCGCGGCGATGATTGCTGTATATCCTATGCTCACCAGCAGCCATTGATTAACCGTATACCGCATGGAGCGGATGCCCAACAGCAGCGTGATCATGGGTGTACGCACTTCCAGTGTTCTGCTCCATTCGGTTATATCATCACTCCATATACCTGAATATAATACCGGCAGTATCATGAGCAATATGCCCGCCAGCTCATTCCGGATATTCCTTTTCTCTTCTCCTGCAAAGAACCATGGCACTACAATGGCAACAGATGCCACCGATAACAGCGCCCGGCTGAACACCCAGCCGGCAGCCATCAATACCAGGCAGGTGATTACCCAGGTATGCTGCCATTTATTTTGCAAAAAGCCCTGCATGCTGCGCCTAAATTCGTGCATCCGGGCTACTTTAGCAATCATGTGGTCCGATTTATTGCATAATATCCTTTCGGGAAGTATTCCTGCACTGGCGAGGTCCATCTCACTGGTGGAAAACCGGGTAGAAGGATACCATGCATTGCTGGAAAACCTGCCCGAGTTGCCTGCAAAGATCACCGGCATTACCGGCCCGCCGGGCGCAGGTAAAAGCACGCTTACCGATGCGCTCATCTGTGAAATGGTTGCCAGGCAGCAGAAAGTAGCTGTGTTGTGTGTAGACCCATCCTCACCTTTTCATCATGGCGCTTTGCTGGGCGACAGGATCCGTATGAGTGAATGGTACAATCACCCCGATGTATTCATACGTTCCCTTGCTACCCGCGGAAGCCTGGGTGGTCTGCACCCGGGCATTATAGAGATCAGCGACCTGCTGAAGGCCGCGGGGTTTGACCAGGTGATCATTGAAACCGTGGGCGTGGGGCAAAGTGAAGTAGAGATAGCCGGGCTGGCGGATACTACCGTAGTAGTGATGGTTCCCGAAGCGGGAGATGAAGTGCAGACCATGAAAGCCGGGCTGATGGAGATCGCCGATATTTTCGTGGTAAACAAATCCGACAGGCCGGATGCAGACAGTTTTGTGAGGAACCTCCGCCTGATGCTGGCCCCCGCTTTCCAGCGCAGTCAGCAGCATATACCTGTACTAAAAACCGTTGCTTCTCAAAAAACAGGGATCACAGAATTGTATGATGCCATCATGCAACATCAGCAGGAACCCGGTTCCGATAAAAAAGGATGGCTGTTTGCAGAGAGGGCGTACCGGCTGATACTCGAATCCAGGATGAAAGACATTGATAAAGCCGTGCTGAAAAAAGACTGGGAAGCTTCAGATGATAAGAACCTGTACAGGTTTGTTCGGAAATACAGTTGAGAACAGAAGAGCAAGGAACAAGGAACCGATGAACAATAGAACGGAAAAGATCCGATCCTTATTCATCGGTTCCTTGTTCCTTGCTCTTCTGTTCTATTGTTCGATATTCCTTTCGCTTTTCCACCAGCGGTAGCCGATCACGCCCATAATGCATATGGGGGCGGCGGCCAGGTACACAATAGCTGAGTTGAGTGCGCGGGCAGGTCCCTGGCCTAACTGGGAAGCTGTTTTGGTACAGATGGAACACTGCGCCTGCAGGTATTGCGATCCGGCCAACAGCACAAGGGTAAATATGATATACAGATACCTTTTCTGCATGATACTGCAAAGATAAGCAGCAAAATGATGACAGGAATTGTTAACTTTCTCTCTCAATTTATCTACTTTGGAACCAAGACGAAAATTCCTGCAACAGGCAGGGCTGCTGGCCGGCGCTTTTTCCGCCGCGAGTCTTTTCAATAAGTTACACGCCGCTTCCTGGGAGCAGGCCGGCAAAAAGGTAGAAGGCCTTTCGCCCGAAGCCGTGGCGGCAGATGAGGATTACTGGGGCATGATCCAGCAATCCTATACCGTAAACGCCAACCTTATTAACCTGAACAATGGCGGGGTAAGTCCCGCGCCAAGAGTAGTGCAGGAAGCCCTGCAACGGTATAATGACCTTGCCAATGAAGGCCCATCCTATTATATGTGGCGTATACTGGACCAGGGCCGCGAACCCCTGCGGCAGAAGCTGGCCTTACTGGCAGGATGTTCTCCCGAAGAGATCGCAGTAAACAGGAACTCTACCGAGGCATTGAATACCGTGATCTATGGCATGGAACTGAAAGCGGGCGATGAGGTGATCGGCACGAAACAGGACTATCCCAATATGATACAGGCCTGGAAACAGCGCGAAATGCGGGAGGGTATCGTATACAAACAGATCAGCTTTGATTTTCCTATTGAAAAAGATGATGAGATCGTATCGGCTTATGAAAAAGCCATCACACCCAGAACCAAGGTGCTGCATGTAACGCATATCATCAACTGGATAGGACAGATCATGCCCGTGAAGAAGCTCACGGATATGGCCAAAAAACATGGACTGGAAGTGATCGTTGACGGCGCCCATTCATTCGGCCTGCTCGATTTTAAGATACCTGATCTGGGATGTGATTATTTTGGCACCAGCCTGCACAAATTCCTCAGCGCGCCCATCGGCAGCGGCATGCTCTGGATCAGGAAAGAAAAGATAGAGAAGGTATGGCCCCTTACCTGCAACGGTGCCCCGCGCAGTGCAGATATCCGTAAGTTTGAAACACTTGGCACCAGGAGTTTTCCTATTGAACAGGCGATCGGTGAAGCGGTGAATTTCCAGAATGCCATAGGAAGCAGGCGCAAACAGGAGAGGATACATTACCTCAAACATTACTGGGCTTCCAAAGCCAAAGAAATACCTAAGGTAAAACTGCATACATCACTCAACCCCGCTTACTCCTGCGCCATCTGCGGCGTAAGCATCGATGGCATGACACCCGCCGAGCTCGACAGCGCATTATTCAACAATTACAAGATACACACCGTAGGTATCGTATGGGAAAACATCTCCTGCGTAAGAGTTACCCCGCATGTATACACCAAACTGCAGGACCTGGATAAATTGGTGAAAGCGCTGGAGGAGATTGCGGGGAGGTGATTTTACAATTGCAGATGGCAGATTGCAGATTGATTTCCAAATCTGCAATCTGCCATCTGCAATTGTAAAATCACCTTACCTTACTTTCATCTTCTTCGACTTCCCTGGCTTCGCGGGTCTTGTTTTGCCGAAAGAGCCCTGGAATCTTTTTCCTTTTGCGGTTTTTTTATCGCCTCTTCCCATGGTATTTGTTTTTGAGTGATGAATGGAATAGTGGATACCAAAAATAGAAAAACCCCCGGATACAGGGGGTTTAAAGTTTTTTGTAATGCTGATCAGATCTTTGCGCTCAGTTCTTTACCGGCTTTGAATTTAGCCACTTTTTTTGCCTTGATCTTGATGGTAGCGCCTGTTTGCGGGTTGCGTCCTGTACGGGCCTGGCGTTTGGAAACGGAGAATGTGCCAAAGCCAACCAGGGTTACTTTATCTCCTTTTTTCAGCGTTTTGGTCACAGCGCCTACAAAAGAATCCAGTGCAGCATTTGCCTGTGTTTTGGTTATACCGGTCTCTTCAGCGATCTGCGCGATCAGTTCTGCTTTGTTCATAAACGTTATTTTAGATTTTTTGATTGAGAGGGCAAATTTATTAGCTTTTATTATCAGTTCTCCCGAAGCAGCCAAATGAGTCTGCGAAAGTTTCCACACTCAATTCACAACTTCCATCAGCGAGCGGAAACTGATGAAATGAGATCCCCAGTTGTTCACCACATCCTGGCGTATAGCCGGCGCATAGTCATTGATATACTTCCGGTACTGTTCATCATTCTCTGCATGAAACTGCGCAGCATATGTGGGTCCTTCTGTTTCGTCCGTTTCCAGTAACCGTACAAAACGCATATCTGTAAAACAACCGGTAGCCATCACTTCGGGCAAATGCGTTTCCTTCATCCACGCAACCCAGGCTTCGTGCATCTCCCAGGAGATTTTGGTGGTAACATTATAGATCAGCATGAGAAAAAAAATTATAGTTCCACGTATATCGGGCAGTGATCGCTGTGTTTTACATCAGGATATATCCTGGCGTCTTTGATCTGTGATTGTAAAGGATCGGTTACGCAGATATAATCAATACGCCAGCCTTTATTCTGCAAACGCACCGTTGGAAAACGCTGGCTCCACCAGGAATAGGCGCCAGCAGCTTCGGGGTTTATGCAACGGAAAGTGTCTACCCATCCGTGTGAAAGGAATTTGTCCATCCACTTTCTTTCATCCGGTAAAAAACCAGATGAATTTTTATTGCCTTTGGGGTCATGGATATCGATCTCCCTGTGTGCAATATTATAATCACCTACTACCACCAGTTTGGGCCTGGTTTTGCGAAGTTCCTGTACATAACCAAAGAACTCATCCAGCCACTGGTATTTATATGTTTGCCTTTCATCGCCGCTGGTGCCGGAAGGGAAGTAAGCATTGATCAGTGTGATATCACCAAAATCTGCCCTGATCACACGGCCTTCGAGGTCGCTTTGCTCCAGGCGGTTGCCATATTCCACATGATCGGGTTTGATCTTTGTGAAGATGGCCACGCCGCTGTATCCTTTTTTCTGCGCAGAGAACCAGTGATGGTGGTAACCCAGATCTTCTATTTTACCATGCTCTACATTTTCCTTCATCGCTTTTGTTTCCTGCAGGCAAACCACATCTGCCGGGTGTGTGGCCAGCCAGTCTAAAAATCCTTTGTTGATAGCGGAACGTATACCGTTCACATTATAGGAGATGATGCGCATAAAGAAGCATTATTTTCATTGAAAAAATCCGTTGAAGCCTATTGCGAAGAGCTGTATCAGCATTTCGGGTGATAAAGATGCATCAAAAACCACAAATATCTCCGGTGAAAGTCTTCCCTGGGCTATACATACCAGTTTACCGTTCAGGTAAAATTCCTTCATCATGCTCAAAGGGCCACTGCATTTGACCGTGAACGGGATGCCCGACAGCATACCTTCCGCAACGTAAGGAAATGGCTGTGGGTGCGAAAGATTCTGACTTCCGATCATCTGCAGGGTAACGCTGTCTATACCATTGTATACCCTGTTAAAATACACAAGCCTTGCAGCATCAGGTACAAATTTGCTTATTGAAAACCGGGCCAGTGTATCCTTATCGCTAATGAGCAGTTGTATATTGCCCGGCAGGAACCCGGTTAAAGCATCGCCGGCCGAAAGATAATTCTCCTCGGGATTTACTTGTGAGAACAATTTTACGAGATAGTTTTTATCACCGATCACATCCCTCCATTCCTGCTGCAGGAACAGGAAATCGGAAGCGGTGCGGTTATGGGCTTTCCGTATCACCTGCATAATTTCTTCGGGATACTGTATGGCATTCCTGCCTTTCAGCTGCAGCTGGTGGTATACAGGTTCGCTTTTGCGCAGCATCTGGATGGTATCATACGAAAACGTGTATATGCCTTTCTTCTCCGTTACATAGTACCGTTGTTTGCCGGTAAGCCTGGGCATAAAAAAATTATCGGCCACCACTACCGGTGATACGGCCAGGCCTATCTGCTCTTTGTTATTCAATGGGTCCATCAGTTCACTCATGGCCCTTCGTGCAACTTCGAGGAAGGTGGAAGGCAACACAAACAACACCTGCGACTGCGGCCCCATAGACATGGTCTTGTTATGAAATACCAGCACATCTATTGCCCTGTCAACCACTGGTTCATTCCTGTTATTAACGATAGATACATAAAACTTAAAAATAGTTTTGATACGGGTACGCTGCGCAGAATCTTCGGGGCTGGTAACCGGTATGCCCAGGGTCATATAATACATGGAGGGGACCAGTTCCTGTATCATGATTTCCATATGCCAGGTGCCGGTATCTACCTCATCGTAGGTTTTTGACCGCTCCGGCTTTCCATTCGCAGGTACCACCGGCAAAAAGCCTGTATCGGAAAGTTGTGCATGATAATATTTCTCAAGCAACGTATTCAGGTGTACTGCCAGGTTATGCTGCGCGGTTTTATCGTTGAGGTAATTGGTGGCAGTTGCATAACTTACCTGCTCCAGCACTACTTTCTTTTGTGCAGAAACGGCAAGAAAGGAAAAACAAGGGAGTAACCCTATCCATATCTTTTTCATATGCAGTTGTTGGCTGTGCAGATCACAGCAAATTTTATGCTAATTTGATCTCTGGAAATAAAAAAGAACGAATCGTTTTACATACGACCGGGCTGATCTGCGAATCTGCGGCTAAAATACCGGTAGTTTTTAAAACAACGTGCTGCCAGACAAAAACAGGAGGATTATATGTCAAAACCAGACCGGGTAATTCCTGCCAAGGAATCCGTTTATCTCGATGGACCCAAACCCAGGGTTAATGAATTTCTTTACACGATTGATATCTGCATGCAATTTATCCGAGGTTTCCGCACGCTGCATTTTGTGGGGCCCTGTATCACGGTATTCGGATCGGCCCGTTTTAAGGAAGACCATCCGTATTATGCCATAGCGCGTGAGTTCGGTAAGCGGATCGCGGAGCTGGGATTTACCACCATGACCGGCGGCGGCCCGGGCACCATGGAAGGCGCCAACCGCGGGGCTTTTGAGAATGGCGGCGCATCTGTGGGCTGCAACATCAAACTGCCGCACGAGCAGTACCCCAATCCATATATGCAGAAATGGATCACCTTCGATTATTTCTTTGTACGGAAGGTGTTGCTGATCAAATATTCCTACGCCTTCATCATCCTCCCCGGCGGGTTCGGCACCATGGATGAGCTGTTCAATACTATTACCCTTATACAAACCAAATCGCTCTCCGATTTCCCCATCGTATTATTCGGCAAGGAATATTACCAGCCCCTGATCAATGTAATAGAAATGATGATCGACAAAGGAACCATATCATCCGAAGACCGCAACCTCATTCTCCTCACCGATGATATAGACGAAGCCATGCAGCATATCCGCTCCTTTATCGACAAGAACTATGTTGTAAAACCCAGGAAAAAAAGGTGGTGGCTGTTTGAGAAGAGATAGGGGGGATTGCAGATGGAGAATTGCAGATTGCAAATTGATTTTTAAATCTGCAATCTGCAATCCTCACCATATAGTGTATCCCAGGCTCAATATCATCTCATATGTTCCGAAGCTCTGGCTGGCGGTGCCTTCGTATACTTTGAGGCCGGAGTAGCTGGCATAGTCCAGCTTGTGGGTGTATTCGAGGTAAATATGTTTGAAGAATGTAGCGCGCAGCCCGGCTTCTACTCCCATATTCCAGCCGCCGATCTGGAAGCCGGGGTCATTGGCTTTGCCGAAGAAGCTGTTCTGCACATGCGGTATTACCGGGCCTACACCGGCTTTGCCAAGCGCATCCAGTACAAAACCGCCGTTCCTGCCGCCCGCCCAGTGCCAGCGTTTTACGAGGTTGAACAGGAGAAAATTAGCGCCGTTGTTCAGGTAATAATAAAACCCGTTGCCTTCAGAGAACCGGATCGTGGAGTCTACCACACGCCCGTTAAGGATCCCTTTCAAGTGCATCTGCTGGTTATCCTGTATGATGTGTTTGGTATGATCGAAATTGATCTCGATACCCCATCCCTTCTCCGCATCAAAAAAATACCCGAGGCGGTAATTGTATTGCGGTATGCTGATGGGTATATGGAATAATCCTTCATCCCATCCCGGATGGTCATGCGAGCGCACGTTCAGCAGGGCGTAAGACGTATTCATCGAAGGCTGCCGCACATATACATTGGAACGCGTGTACCACTCCTTGTTATATCCCCAGGAGAAATACCACTCGCCCTTTTTTTCATTCTTCGCCTGGGCAAGCGACAGCAAAGGAATACATACTGCTACATACAGCAGCCATTTTTTTACCTGCATGATGCGTGTTTTACTCCAGCACAGGACTGAGCCATCTTTCCATGGTTTCAGACGGAAGTCCTTTTCTTTTTACATAATCTTCAAACTGGTCTTTCTGGATCTTGCCCACCCCGAAATACTGGCTCTTCGGATGTGAGAAATACCATCCGCAAACAGATGCCGCGGGGTACATGGCAAGACTCTCCGTTAACTCAATGCCTACTTTTTCCGTAGCATTGAGCATATTGAACAGTTTGTATTTTTCTGTATGATCGGGACAGGCAGGATAGCCGGGGGCCGGGCGTATGCCTGTATACTGTTCCCTGATCAACTCTTCATTGCTGAAGGTTTCGTCTTTGGCATATCCCCAGAACACTTTCCTGGTATGCGCGTGCAATGCTTCCGCAAATGCTTCCGCAAACCTGTCGGCAAGCGCCTGTAAGGTGATCTTGTTATAATCATCATGGTTGGCCTGGAACCGTTTGATGTGTTCCTCTATGCCATGAATGCTTACTGCAAATGCACCGATATAATCTTTTTTTCCGCTGGATACCGGCGCAATAAAATCTGCCAGCGATAAGTTGGGTTGGCCGGCAGCTTTCTTGATCTGCTGCCGCATGAAGGACAGCTTTACCGTTTCCCCGTTATTCTTCACATACACATCATCATCCTCGCTGTTCGCCTCCCAAAACCCGATAACGCCTCTTGCTTTCAGCCATTTTTCAGAGATGATCTTATCCAGCATGGCATTGGCATCGTTGTACAGTTTGGTAGCTTCCTTGCCCACAACGCCATCAGTAAGTATATCCGGGAAATTGCCGTGCATTTCCCAGGCGATGAAGAAGGGTTTCCAGTCGATATATTTCCGGAGCTCCGCCAGGTCAAAATCTTCAAACAGTTTTGTGCCGGTGAACTGCGGGGTCTGCGTTTCGTGATTGCTCCAGTCGACAGATACTTTATTCTTCAATGCATCGGTATAACTCAAATAGGTCTTTACCGATTTCTTGCTGTCGAAACTCTGCTTCAGCCGGGTATATTCTTCTTTTGTTTCCGAAAGGAATCCTGCCTTATTATCCTTATTAAGCAGGGCGCCTGCAACGGTTACGCTGCGCGATGCATCCAATACATGCACCACGCCTGCCTCGTATGCCGGCGCTATCTTCACCGCCGTATGCATACGCGAAGTGGTGGCGCCGCCTATGAGCAGCGGCTTCTGCATACCTCTGCGCTGCATTTCTTTGGCTATATGCACCATCTCATCCAGCGATGGGGTGA
>DASVLZ010000204.1:0-4559 GCA_036384615.1 Sediminibacterium sp. | reverse complement strand
GATCCCTATATCAATGTAGACCCGGGTACGCTCAATCCGTATGAGCACGGGGAGTGTTATGTAACGGAAGACGGTGCGGAAACGGACCTGGACCTGGGGCATTATGAGCGTTTCCTCGGCATCTACACTTCACAGGCCAATAATGTAACTACCGGCCGTATTTACCAGACCGTGATCAACAAGGAAAGGGCCGGCGATTTCCTGGGTAAGACCGTACAGGTGGTACCGCATATTACCGATGAAATCAAGCGGAGGATGCTGTTGCTGGGAGAGAATAACGATTATGATATCATCCTTACCGAGATCGGGGGTACCGTAGGCGATATCGAAAGCCTTCCATTCATAGAGGCTGTGCGCCAGCTGCAATGGGAGCTGCCCGAAGAAGACCTGATGGTGGTGCACCTGACCCTGATACCTTACCTGAAAGCGGCCAAGGAACTGAAAACAAAACCTACCCAGCACAGCGTGAAAATGCTGAGCGAAACTGGCGTACACCCGGATATTATTGTATGCCGTACCGAAGAACCGCTGAACGATGATATCAAACGCAAGATCGGGCTGTTCTGTAATGTGAAACCCGAAGCCGTGATAGAGGCGATGGACGCTTCCACCATTTACGAAGTGCCGCTGCTGATGCTGCGCGAGAAGCTGGACCTGATCTGCCTGAAAAAACTCAACATCACGCATTATTCCGAGCCTGTCCTGGATAAATGGATCGGCTTCCTGGATAAACTGAAATACCCCCGCAGCAAAGTAACGGTTGGCCTGGTCGGCAAATACATTGAACTGCAGGATGCTTATAAATCCATCCTGGAAAGTTTTGTACATGCCGGGGCTATCAATGAAGTAAAAGTGCAGGTGGTAAATGTGCATAGTGAATTCATTACCGCTGAAAATGTAGGAGAGAAACTGGACGGACTCGATGGACTGCTCGTAGCCCCGGGCTTTGGCCACAGGGGTATTGAAGGCAAGATCGTTGCCGTGCAGTACGCGAGGGAAAAAGGATTGCCGTTCTTCGGCATCTGTCTCGGTATGCAGATGGCCGTGATCGAGTATGCCAGGAATATTCTTGGGCTGAAAGATGCACACTCTACCGAAATGGATGTAAACACTGAGCATGCAGTCATCAATATGATGGAAGAGCAGAAAAAGATCAGGATGATGGGCGGCACCATGCGGTTAGGAGCCTATCCCTGCGAGATACAACCCGGCAGCCTGGCACATACTATTTATGGCACTACTCATATCAGCGAGCGGCATCGCCACCGTTATGAATTCAACAACGATTACCTGGAGCAGTTTGAAGCCAATGGCATGACCGCCAGCGGCACCAACCCGGAAACAGGACTGGTAGAGATCATCGAGATACCATCACACCCTTTCTTCATTGGTGTGCAGTACCATCCTGAACTAAAAAGTACGGTGGAAAGACCGGCGCCCTTATTCGTTCATTTTATTGATGCAGCTAAGAAATATAACGAGAAAAAGAGCTCTTTCAAAACAGCGCCGATGCAGGATGCGTTGATCTGAAAAAAGCCATAACCACTCTCATATTTCAGTTTTCGATCAATGAATTACCTTTCCATTGCTAAATGCCATACCATGAGAAGAATTGTTTTACTGTTTGTATTTTCCTGTCTTTTTTCCGTAATACATGTTGCCGCACAGGGCCTGAAATGGAACCGTGAAGGCACCGGCTATTTCTCTATAGAGAACGGCGAGATCGTGGAATACCAGCTTCCTGGATTAACGAAGAAGACCATCGTATCAAAAGACCAGCTCAAACCGCATCCTGACTCCGCTGCGATCAGCGTGCGCAGTTTCAGTTTTTCGGCCGATGATAAAAAAATACTGATTTACAATAATACCAGGAAGGTATGGCGATACGATACCCGCGGCGATTACTGGGTACTTGACCTTTCAGCCCATACGCTGAAGAAACTGGGCAAAGGCAAACCCGTATCCTCTCTCATGTTTGCCAAATTTTCTCCTGATGGAAAGAAAGTGGCGTATGTAAGTGAATACAATCTCTACGTAGAGGACCTTGCAACAGGGAAGATCAGCGCACTGACCACCGGCGGTAACCGGAAGATCATCAACGGTACATTCGACTGGGTATATGAAGAAGAATTCAGTTGCCGGGATGGTTTCCGCTGGAGTCCTGACGGGAAAAAGATCGCCTACTGGCAGATCGATGCCAGCAAAACGAAGAATTACCTGATGCTGAATACAACGGATTCCATTTATCCTTTCGTGGTACCCGTGGAGTATCCCATTGCAGGCGAAGCGCCATCTCCCTATAAGATCGGTGTAGTGGATATTGCCGCTGCCAAAACAAAATGGATGACCATTCCCACAGATCCCGTACTGCAATCCTATGTACCCCGCATGGAATGGGCTGCCAACAGCGCGCAGCTGATCATACAGCATCTGAACAGGCGGCAGAATGAAAGTAATATCATGCTCTGTGATGCGGTATCCGGCAAATCGGTTTCCATTTACGATGAAAAAGATCCTGCATGGATAGATAAGGAAGACGGTGACTGGCAATGGCTGAATGAAGGAAAAGAATTTGTATGGACAAGTGAAAAAGACGGCTGGCGCCACCTCTACCGCATCAGTCGCGATGGAAAAAAGGAAGCGCTGATCACTAAAGGAAACTTTGATGTGATCGAGACCAATGCCATTGATGAAAAAAGCGGGTATGTAT
Organism: Sediminibacterium sp.; assembly: GCA_036384615.1. Classification (GTDB taxonomy): domain Bacteria; phylum Bacteroidota; class Bacteroidia; order Chitinophagales; family Chitinophagaceae; genus Sediminibacterium. Next base: position 1,849 of record DASVLZ010000204.1, on the reverse strand, counting down.
ATTTCTATGCATCTCCTGATAATGCCACGCAACGTTATTTATATCGTACAAAACTGGATGGCAGTGCCGTACCGGAGCGTTTATCTCCCGCCAGCCAGAATGGTACACATACCTATAATGTTTCGCCAACAGGCAAATATGCGCAGCATAGCTTCTCCAACTACTACACTCCGCCATCACGCGAATGGGTATCGCTGCCTGACCATGCATCACTTACAGGTGATGCCGTTAACAAGGCGGTTGCCAAAGCAGATAAATCCGCTTCCAATGTGGCGTTCTTCAAAGTAAAAACAGAGGAAGGCGTGGAGATGGATGGCTGGATGGCAAAACCATCAGGCTTTGATCCCAATAAAAAATACCCCGTGGTATTTTATGTATACACAGAACCCGCCGGTGCCAACGCGAAAGACCAGTATGGCGCCGGTAATAATTTCCTGTACAAAGGCAGTATGGCCCGCGATGGCTATATCTATATTACCATAGATAACCGCGGCACACCTGCGCCCAAGGGAAGGGAATGGAGAAAATCTATTTACCGGAAAGTGGGCGTGCTCAATATCCGCGACCAGGCCCTGGCTGCAAAAGAAGTAATGAAATGGCCTTTCGTGGATACCTCCCGCATAGCTGTATGGGGCTGGAGCGGCGGTGGATCCGCCACATTGGGACTGATGTTCCAGTTCCCCGAAATATACAAGACCGGTATTGCCATTGCAGCTGTAGGCAATGAACTTACTTACGATAATATCTACCAGGAGCGGTATATGGGTCTTCCGCAGGAGAACAGGGAAGATTTTGTGAAGGGATCACCCATTACCCATGCAAAGAACCTGCGCGGCCACCTGCTGTATGTGCATGGCACAGGTGATGACAATGTACACTACAACAATGCAGAAATGCTGATCAATGAACTGGTGGCCCATGGCAAACAATTCCAGCTCATGAGTTACCCCAACCGCACCCACAGCATTTCCGAAGGACGCGGTACCACCCAACACCTGCAGCAACTGTACACAGACTTTTTAAGGATGTGGTGCCCGCCGGGAGGGAGGTAAGGAATATTGAACAAGGAACAGATGAACAATAGATCGGAGTTTGGATTCTTTTCCGATCTGTTGTTCATCTGTTCCTTGTTCCTTGCTCATCTGTTCTCAATTCTCTTGCTTGCTTAACACTCCTTTCTTCATCTCTTCCCAGACTCCATCGAAGCTGGAAGTTTTGTTGTCTTTCCAGGAGCGGAGATGGTCCTGCATTTTGGCGCGGCGTTCTGCTTCGGCGGCAGTGAAGAATTCGTTGATGAAACGGGTATCCTGTTCAAAAGCGGTCTGGTTATATAACTCTTTCAATGCCAGTTCCCGTTTACTGTTATTGGCGGCAAGCTCTTTTTCGATGGCTTCTTTCTGTTTTACTTTTTCTTCATAGGTACCTGATGGCAGCAGCCATTTGGAAATCACCGGCATGAGTTCGATCAGTAAAAAAATGGCTACCAGCAGGTAATACCTGAATGCTACAGATGCGTTGTTCTTTACCAGGTTGTTCAATGCTTCAATACGGGTTATAAAACCATCGTTGAGCAATGATTCAAATGCTTTCTGCTCCTGCTGCACCGTTGCATCCATGGTGGCCAGGGCACTGTCGGCACTTTTGATCTGCGGCAGCAGCGCGGCCCGGGTTAAATGGTATTCGCTGTCGAGTTTTCCGTATTCTTTTTCCTTGGCGCGGGCAATATCTTTCAATCCTATTTTACCGCTTCCGCCGGTGCCATCCGTCTCTTTGATAAAAGCATCCCTTGCCGCTGCTACCTCCTGGTACCGGGCGCTGAGCTGTTGCTGCGATGTGTTTTTTCTTTGCT
>DASVLZ010000203.1:0-2674 GCA_036384615.1 Sediminibacterium sp. | reverse complement strand
CGTCATGCCGCCGAGCAGCTGCAGGGGATAGGTCTTTGTGAACTGCTCGAGTGCCCAGTTGCGGTAGCTTTTATATCCTCCTTCCAGAACATATACATCAAACCCGGAAAAATCCAGTGCCCATGCCATGGCTGCGCTGCGCATGCCGCCGCGCCAGCAATGAATGGCCAGCTTTTTACCCGGCGCAAGCCCGCGTGCCTGTTGTATAAAACCGGACCATTTAGGTCCTGTAATATCGAACCCCAATGAAACCGCGGCATCATGCCCCTGCTGTTTATACGTGGTGCCTACCTGTGCACGCTCTTCATTATTAAAAATAGGCAGGCTGCCGGCGCCGGGTATATGTCCCTGTTCAAATTCGGCAGGAGCCCTTACATCCATACAGGGAAGCGATGCATATGTTGTCAGTAATTCATATACCGATACCTTACAGATCATGGCATAAAGATAGAGATCGGGAGCAAGTTTCTGCGAAGCTCGTGCAATCGTACCGCAGGTGCTTCTATTGTTTGTATCTTGCAGGTCTTCACGTAAGCTGATAATCCATAGTATAAGTGCCGCCGCCCCTGATCGTCCATATTTCCCGGTATGTACAGCTTACGGAACAGGCTGCCGGAGATATCCTGTCTTATTTTGAACCTGTACAGGTGCCCCGCAAACAAAACCTGCTGGAAGAAGGCAGAATATGCCGCAACCATTTTTTTGTAAGCAGGGGCTGCCTGCGTATGTTTTTTGTGAATGAAAAGGGAGTAGAACAAACCACCCAATTTGCAATAGAGAACTGGTGGCTGTCTGACTACAGTTCTTTCTCCACCCAAAAACCTTCGGAATTTTATATACAATCGGTGGAACGTTCTGAACTGATGGCTCTGAGCCATGCGGCGCAGAATGAAATGCTGGCAAAATTTCCGGAGATGGAGCGTTACTTCCACATGATACACCAGCGTGCGCATGCAGCGGCGCAGTTCCGCATCAGGGCGCTGTATAGCCAGTCTAAAGAGGCCATGTACCAGCAGTTCTGTGAAAAGCATCCTGAGTTTGTGCAGCGTGTGCCGCAATACCTGCTGGCTTCCTTCCTGGGCTTCACCCCGGAATACCTGAGCGAACTCAGGCGCAGGCGTGTTTCTTAAACCAGTTTAATGGAAAGGGATGGCAGGCAGCCGGAACTTTGTTCCTTCAAAAATCAAACTATATGGAACCAAGAGTAAACCTGCAGCAGGCACAACCGGAAGCGTATAAAGCCATGCTGGCATTTTCGGCGGTGCTGAACAAATCGACACTCAGCCCCATTCAGAAAGAGCTGATAAAAATAAGGGCCTCGCAGATCAATGGCTGTGCTTTTTGCCTGGATATGCACACAAAAGATGCATTGAAATACGGGGAAACCACGCAACGCATATTCCTGCTGAACGCATGGAAAGAAACCACGTTCTTTACAGCCGAAGAAAAAGCGATGCTGGCTATCACGGAGGAAGTAACGCTGATCCATCAGGCCGGGATTACAGATGCCACCTATCTCCAGGCAAAACAGGTACTCAGCGATCAAACGATCAGTGATGTGATCATGGCCGTTGTGGTGATCAATGCATGGAACAGGATCGCCATCAGCTCACATGCGCAGCCAGCGCAATAGAGTCGATAGTCCATAGTCAATGGTCCATAGTCCATGGTCCATAGTCTATAGTCTATGGACTATGGACCATGGACTATGGACTTTATTATTCACGGTACCGGCCGTACACCGGAAATATCCGCAATCATTATGAAAACCGGGTTTCGTTGATTATATTGGGCTATCCAAAACTACTTTATGAAAAAAGCATTGCGTTATATCGTGCTGGTATTTGTGATCCTGGTGGTTCTTGTGGGAATAGCGGCCGCATATATCCGTTTCGGGCTGCCCGATACGGGAGATCCGGAAAACATTAAGATAGCGTATACGCCTGAAAGGATAGAACGGGGTAAATACCTCGCCAACCATGTGGCGCTTTGCGTAGACTGCCATTCCACGCGCGACTGGAACCGGTTTGCCGGGCCGATTGTTCCAGGCACCTATGGAAAAGGCGGTGAAGCATTTACGAGGGATATGGGCCTGCCCGGCAATTTCTACTCCGCCAATATTACGCCTGCTGCAATAGGGAGTTATACAGACGGAGAATTGTTCCGCGCCATTACTACCGGTGTAAAAAAGAATGGCAAAGCCATGTTCCCATTGATGCCTTACCTGAATTATGGAAAGATGGACAGGGAAGATATTTATGATATCATTGCCTATATACGCTCTTTTGCACCGCTGGAAAATAAGGTAGCCGAATCCGAGGCAGATTTCCCGGTGAGCCTGCTGATCAATACCATGCCTAAGAAAGCCAACTTTACCAAAAGGCCACCGGCATCCGATACGCTGGCCTATGGTGCTTACCTTGTCAATGTGGCCGCCTGCAGCGAATGCCACACACCTTTTGAAAAAGGCAGCTACGATGAATCGCTTCGCTTTGCCGGCGGAAGGGCATTTGGGTTGCCCGGCGGCACTTTGTATTCTGCCAACATCACACCTGCGGAAAGCGGCATCGGTAAACTTACGCGCACAGATTTCATCGCCAGGTTCAAACAATATGCCGATAGTAATTATCGCTCTCCAGCAATAGATATACGCAAAGAATATAACAGTGTTATG
>DASVLZ010000202.1:0-8634 GCA_036384615.1 Sediminibacterium sp. | reverse complement strand
CCTGCCCTGCTGATGACCACATCTGCCGCAGCATACGCTTTTTCCATATCGGTAATAAAATCGCTTACGCGGATATTATCCCGCCCTGCCCCCTTCGCCATATATTCCCTGGCCGTTGTTTTACCTGTTTGCCAGATCAGCTGGATACCGTTTGCTGCAAAAGCATCTATATGTGTGGCTATCGCTTCGTTAATGCTGCGGGCGCCAAGACTTCCCCCTACAGCCAGTATGGTTTTCCGCGAAGGGTCGAGTCCAAAAAAAGATATGGCTTCTGCGCGGCTGATGGTGTTGGCGATGATCTGTTTGCGTACAGGATTCCCCGTGATCAATATCTTTTCTTTCGGAAAGAATTTTTCCATGCCATCGGTGGCTACGAATATCCTGGTGGCATGCCTGCCCAGCATGATATTGGCTTTCCCTGCAAACGAATTGCTTTCATGTATAAAAGTGGGTATTCCCCTTGCCTGTGCCAGCCGCAATACAGGATACGTAGAGTACCCTCCTACTCCCAGCACTGCATCGGGCATGAATTCACGGAATATCTTTCTTACCTGGAAAAAGCTTTTGAGTATTTTGAACGGCAGGCCTATGTTCTTCCATAAAACGCTGCGGTTAAAGCCTGCTATATCCAATCCTCGTATATCATATCCTGCCTGCGGCACTTTTTCCATTTCCATTTTCCCCTTAGCTCCCACGAATAATATCTCTATGCTGCTATCCAGCTGTTTCAACGAATTGGCAATAGCGATAGCGGGAAAAATATGTCCGCCCGTGCCGCCGCCCGCTATGATCACGTGTTTGTGATGTTGTATGATATCGTTCCTTGTTGCCTCCATTATACTTTTTGTTCTCCGGGCTGCACTGCCGGTACCGGTTCCGTAACAGGCAGGGGTGCAGGCTCCTTGCCTTCCAGCTGTTCCACATTTCTTGCCACGCTTAGTATGATGCCGATGGAACAGCAGGTGAACAGGAAGGAACTTCCTCCCATACTTACCAGCGGCAGCGTAACTCCCGTAACAGGTACCAGGTTCACGTTCACAGCCATATTTGCCACGGCCTGTATTACCAGTGTAAAGCTTAGCCCCAATGCAAGGAATGCACCGAATGCATAAGGGCATCTTCGGAATATCCTGATGCAGCGGAACAGGAATACCAGGTAAATGAATATCATGAATGCACCACCCAGCAATCCATATTCTTCTATGATGATCGAATAAATAAAATCATTGTATGCCTGCGGCAGGAAATTGCGCTGGCGGCTGTTGCCTGGCCCGAGACCAACCAGTATATCTCCATTCGCGATAGCTATTTTGGCCTGCTGCACCTGGTACGGTGTTTCTGTATCCGCTGCATACACAAAATCCTGTACCCGTTTTACCCACGTACCGAAGCGGCCGAATGATTTTACTTTTTCCGCTACACCGCTCCTGGTGGTTTCTGTTTTCTGCGGACCATTATACGTGGCCATAGCCACCATAACAATGATCACCACCGGTATCAATGCCACGCCTATCGTAAGAAAAATATGTTTGAGGCTAACACGACCAATAAACATCAATAGCAATGATGTGGCGCCCGTGAGCAGGGCGTTAGAGAGGTTGGCCGGCATGATCAATGCACAGATAATAAGCACCGGCGTTACCACGGGTATGAATCCTTTTTTAAAATCCTTGATGATATCCTGTTTTTTACTCAGCAGTCTCGACAGGTACATAAATAATGCCAGCTTGGCCACATCACTGCTCTGTATGGTCATGTTGATGATGGGCAGCTTGATCCAGCGGCTGCCATCATTGATCTTGGCGCCGAAGAATAATGTATACAGCAACAGCGGTATGGACAACAGGAAAAGAATCGTGGCCACCCGGGAAAAGATCGTGTAATTGATCCTGTGCAAAAAATAGATCATCAGCAGGCCGATCACCGAAAATGATAATTGCTTGAACAGGTATACATTGGTATTTCCCTTGTACATTTTGTACGCCAGCGTACCGGTGGCGCTGTATACTACCAGTATGGATATGAGCGATAACAGCACCACGATCCCCCAGATATATTTATCGCCGCGGGTCCTGTGCACGATCTGGCCCCTGACATTGGTGATGCCGGGGATTTGGGAGAATAGTGTGTCTTTGAGGTCGTTCATAGCTGTTGGCTATTGGCTGTTGGCTATTGGCTAACGGAGAATAGTTATCAATAGTTGATCAGAGTTCTTTTACTGCGTCTTTGAACTGGGTTCCGCGGTCTTCGTAGTTTTTGAACAGGTCGAAGCTGGCGCAGGCGGGGCTGAGGAGGACTACATCCCCTTTTTCGGACAATTTGAAAGAAGCATTCACCGCTTTTTTGGCAGAATCGGTTTCCACGATGGTGGGAACGATGTCTTTAAAAGCGCTGATGATCTTTTTATTGTCTATACCCATACATACGATGGCTTTCACTTTATCTTTTACGAGGTCGGCGATCAGTGCATAATCGTTGCCTTTATCGGTACCGCCGAGGATCAGCACAGTGGGCTTGGTCATGCTTTCGAGCGCAAACCAGGTACTGTTTACATTGGTGGCCTTACTGTCGTTGATGAACTCAACGCCGCGTACCATGGCAACGAATTCCATCCTGTGCTCCAGGCTATGGAAATCCTTTACCGCTTCGCGGATCTTTTCCTTTCGTATGCCAAGCGTTGTGGCTGCTATGCCTGCTGCCATAGTATTATAATTGTTGTGTTTACCTTTCAGCGCAAAGTCATAAATACTCATGCTTACTCGTTCTTCCTGGATTCTTAGCATCATCTGGTCTCCTTTGATGTAGCCGCCTTTTTTTACTTCGTGTTTCATAGAAAAGGGTAATGGGTTAGTATGGATGGTTAGTAAAGCCAGTTTGTTCATGATCACGGGATCATCTTCACAATAAATGAAATAGTCTTTCTCCGTCTGATTCTCGATCACCCTGAATTTGCTGTTGATATACTTCTCAAACCTGTAATCGTACCTGTCCAGGTGGTCTTCGGTTATGTTCAGCAGCACAGCTATATCAGGCCTGAACGTTTGTATATCATCCAGCTGAAAAGAACTGATCTCTGCCACATACACTTCTTTCGGATCCAGCGCCACCTGCCTGGCAAAAGAGATACCGATATTGCCTACCATAGCGCATTCCAGTTCTGCTGTTTTACAGATATGGTAAGTAAGTGCCGTGGTAGTGCTCTTGCCATTGCTTCCCGTAATGGCCACTATCCTGCTGTTACCTTTGAAACGATAGGCCAGTTCTATTTCGCTGATCACGGGAATATGCCTGGCACGTACCTTCTTTACCATTTCATTCTTTTCAGGTATACCCGGGCTCTTCACGATCTCGTCTGCCTGTAATATTTTTTCTTCCGTATGGCCGCCTTCTTCAAATGCAATACCATGCTGCTGCAACTCCTGGCGGTACTGGTCTTTGAGTTTGCCTGCATCGCTTACAAACACATCATACCCCTGCATACTGCCAAGTATGGCCGCTCCAACACCGCTTTCGCCCGAACCTAATATGACCAGCCTTTTTTTCATTGTTGGATGGCAGATTGTCGATTGCAGATTTTTTTCAATTAACGTATTTTGAGGGTTACCATGGAGAGCACGAGGCAGATGATGGTGATGATCCAAAACCTGACTGCTATCTTGCTCTCATGAAAACCTTTTTTCTGGTAATGATGGTGCAGCGGGCTCATCAGGAATATCCTCCTGCCCTCACCATATTTTTTCCTGGTGTATTTAAAATAACTCACCTGCAGTATCACGCTCAGGTTCTCCACGAGGAATACCGCGCAGAAAATGGGGATCAGCAGTTCCTTGCGAACAATGAACGCCAGTGATGCGATGATACCTCCCAACGCCAGGCTGCCGGTGTCCCCCATGAACACCTGTGCGGGGTATGCATTGTACCAGAGAAAGCCGATACATGCCCCCACAAAAGCGCCCACAAAAATGGACACCTCGCCCAGGTTGGGTATATACATCACATTGAAATAGTCGGCGAAAATGTAGTTACCGCTCACATATACAAACACACCTATCCCCACACCCATAATAGCACTCACGCCCGCAGCCAGTCCATCCAGCCCGTCTGTAAGATTGGCGCCATTAGACACTGCCGTAATAATGAACATCACGATCAGTATATACACGATCCAGGTATATTTTTCCGCACCGGGGCCTATCCAGCTGATCAGTTTGGCATAATTGAACTCATGGTTCTTTACAAAAGGGATCGTGGTGATCGGTGTTTTTACCTTGATGAATTTCTTCTGCATACCATTCACTTCCCTGATCACCACATTCGTATCCTTTGCCAGGCGCTCACCCTGCTGCAGCTGCTGCGAAACCGTCGTGATCACTTCCCTTTCCACCGTTACTGCGTTGCTGAAATAAAGGGTTACACCTATAATAATGCTCAGCCCTATCTGGCCTATGATCTTCGACAGGCCGGCCAGTCCATCACTATCCTTTTTCTTATAGGTTTCTCCTTTTGCCTGCGCTACCTTTCTTGCACGTATCTTGAAGAGGTCATCAAAAAAACCGATCAATCCCAGCCATACCGTACACAGCACCATCAGGCGTATGTATACTTTATCGAGGTTGGCAAACAACAGGGTGGGGATCAGTATGCTCAGCAGTATGATGATGCCGCCCATGGTAGGTGTGCCTTTTTTTTGCGACTCACCCTGCAGGCCCAGCTCCCGTACCGTTTCGCCTATTTGTTTTTTCTTCAGGAAAAGAATAATGCGCTTACCGTATACCGTAGCGATCAGGAGTGAAAGGATCACCGCCATCGCAATACGGAATGTCAGGAACTGGAAAAGCCCCGAGCCCGGTATATGGAACTCTTTGTTTAGCCAGTTGAACAAGTAATACAGCATAGGTCCTGGTTATTTTTTTATTTGATTGAACATTTCCTGCAGCACTTCCTTATCATCGAAATGATGTTTTACTCCGCCGATATCCTGGTATTTCTCATGTCCTTTTCCTGCTACCAGTATGATGTCTTCCTTATTGGCCATGGATACAGCTGTACGGATGGCCTCCTTCCTGTCTACTATGGAAATGTATTTTCTCTTTGCGGCGCTGCCCAGTCCCTGCTCCATATCCCGCAATATGGCTTCGGGGTCTTCAGAGCGGGGATTGTCGCTGGTGAAAATCACTTTGTCGCTCAGGTCGCATGCCATCTGCCCCATCACCGGTCGCTTGGTCCTGTCCCTGTCGCCGCCGCAACCCACCACTGTGATCACCTGTTCATGTCCCTTGCGCAGTTTTTTGATCGTCATCAGCACATTCTCCAATGCATCGGGAGTATGGGCGTAGTCAACAATACCAATGACCATTTCGCTGCTGATGATATAATCGAACCTGCCTTCCGCACCGCTGAGCATGCTCAATGCAGTAAGCACCTGGTCGCTGTCTTCACCCAGGCAAACCGCTGCACCGTAAACGGCCAGCAGGTTATACGCATTGAATTCACCAATGAGGCGGAAATGCACTTCTTTATCGTTCACCATCATCACCAGTCCCGTGAGGGCGTTCTCCAGTATCCGGCCCTTGAAGGCTGCCGGCGATTTGAGGCTGTAGAGATATTTTGCAGCAGGTGTATTCTGCAGCATCACTTCACCACGCTTGTCATCTGCATTCGAAATGGCAAATGCATCCGCGGTGAGGTGATCGAAGAATGATTTCTTTACCCTTATATATTCATCAAATGTTTTGTGGTAGTCGAGATGGTCATGCGTGATATTGCTGAATATGCCACCGGCAAAATGCAGCCCGGTAATACGGTGCTGGTGTATGGCATGGCTGCTGCATTCCATGAATACATGGGTACAGCCCTCATCTGCCATCTGCTTCAGCAATGCATTCAGGCTTACTGCATCGGGTGTGGTATGTGTGGCAGGTATGACCCTGTCGGCTACCTGGTTCTGCACCGTACTCACCAGCCCGCAGGTATACCCCAGTTGTGTAAACAGTTTAAAAAGCACAGTGGCGATGGTTGTCTTACCATTGGTGCCGGTAACACCTACCAGCTTCACTCTTGCAGAAGGCTCATCATAAAAGTTATGCGCCATATATGCCACTGCTTCGTGTGTATTATTCACCACGATGTACACCATGTTTTCCGCCAATGCAGCAGGCATCTCTTCGCACACAATAGCCGCTGCTCCCTGTTCAACAGCTTTGCTGATGAATGCATGTCCATCTGACTGCGCGCCGCGGATAGCTACAAAAACAGATCCGGGCTTCACTTTCCTCGAATCGATCTCGATAGATGAAACAGGAACAGCCGTACTGCCGGCTACCTGCTTCAGGTGCACTTTGTACAATATGTCCTGTAATACTTTCATAACAAGCGATCCTTATCAACCGGTTAATTCAATTCTATAGTTACCTGTTGCCCTTTTACCACTACCTGACCGGGCTGTACAGATTGCGACACCACTCTTCCCTTGCCTTTGATATTCACTTTAAGCCCCCTATTCTCACACACGTACACTACATCTTTCAATCCCATACCTTTTAACTGGGGCATGGTATTATCCGGCATTTCCTTTTTGTTCAGTGCCATATGCGCGTTTACCGCATGTATATCGGACCATTCATCCGTGCGGCCTGTGGAATCTGTGTAGCGCATAGACAAGCGGGAAGCGATCAGCGCTATATCCTGTTTATTACCTGCATAAGAAAAAGCGGCGCTGTCTGTTTTTCTTTTTTGTGCAGCAGCCGTATTGCTTTGCAGTATATAAGTGCTGTACAACCGGTCGGCTATTTCCCTGAACACCGGGCCTGCCACATCACCTCCATAATACACTGCTGCATGCGGTTTGTTCTTGATCACCACCACACAGGTGTATTGCGGGTTCTCTGCAGGGAAATAACCGGCAAAGGACGACTGGTATATTTTATCAGCATACCCGCGATTACCATCTGCTACCAGTGCCGTACCCGTTTTACCTGCCACACGATAGGGCGAGTTTTTGAAAAGCGCCTTGGCGGTTCCATTAATACAAACTCCTTCGAGACAGGTCTGCAGTTGTTGCAGTGTCTGGTCACTGCATATTTTTTCTTCTGTTACCACAGGTTCAAACTCCCTGAGCGTAACGCCTTCTTCCTTCACTGCACTTACGAGGTAAGGGCGCATCATCTTTCCTTTGTTGGCAACTGCATTGTACAGCATGGTGGTCTGCAGCGGTGTTACGGAAAGGTTGTACCCAAATGCCATCCAGGGCAAAGTGGTAGGTCCCCAGAAACGTCCGCCCGGGCGGTAGATCACCGGCCTGCCCTCGCCCTTCAGGTCTATACCTGTGAGCGTATCCATGCGGAGTTTTTTGAGATGATTGAGGAATTGTACAGGTGTGCCCGCATAATATACAGATGCCAGTTTGGCCATTGCCACATTGGAGCTTAACTCAAAAGCATGCTGCACCGTGGTTTCATTCTCTTTATGTACCTCCGAATCATACACCGTCTGCCCCGCAATTTTCCAAGCGCCATGCTCCAGGTTAATGCCCTGGTTCAGGCTCACTTTTTTATCTTCCAGCAAAGCCATCAATGTGGCCAGTTTGAAAGTGGAGCCGGGCTCGGTGGGGCTGATAGCATAATTATAATCTTCCCAATAGCTGCCATCGCTTCTCTTACCCAGGTTGGCAATCGCTTTCACTTTTCCTGTCTTTACTTCCATCACGATGGCGCAGCCATGCTGTGCATCATTTTTCTGCAGCATCTTCATCAGGGCGTTCTCTGCTATATCCTGTATGAATACATCCAGTGTGCTCACAATATCCTTTCCTGTTTCCGGTTCAATTTCATAGGTATCATCTACCGGAACACTCACCCCTCCCGCAATGGTGCGCACGGTACGCTTGCCGTTCCTTCCGCGCAGTACACTGTCGTACGACATCTCAAGACCCACTTTATTGGAATCCCTTGCCAGTCCTATCGTTCTGAAAGCAAGCATCTGGTAAGGGTTCAGCCGGATGGTCCTTTCATTGGCGATCATGCCGCTTTTATACCTCCCCAGCCTGAACAGCGGGAACCTCCGCAGTTGTTCATATTCGCGGAAGCTGGTTTTTTTATGCAGCAAAAAATATCCTTCCCTGTTTTTATATCCCTGCTGTAGCAGGGTTTTATAGGCAGCTGCGGATTGATCCCTGAACAAAGCTGCCAGGCAATAACTCAATGAATCGATATTATTGCGGAACAACTGCCCGTTCTTTTCGCGCAAGGCATCTACCCTGAAATCCATATAGATATCAAACTGCGGAATACTGGTGCTCAGCATCTGCCCGTCTTCACTGAAAATAGTACCGCGCTCTGCTTCTATCTCATCCAGCTTCAGGTGAAGGCTGTCGCTCATGCTCCGCCAGTGACTTCCCTGCACCTGTTGTATGTACACAGCCTTCCCGAATATGGCCACGCAAGCCGCTACTACGAGTATGTAACTCAGGTAGACCCTCCACAGTATGTCGCGTTTTACGTCCAAGGGGGTTGGTTGATTAGTTGACAGGTATCGGAATGATTAATTATTAATTGATATCCTCGCTGGCATATCCTTACTCACTTTCAGGCCTAAGGGCTCTGCGGCTTTCACCACCTGGGCCTCCTGGCTGCGGTA
>DASVLZ010000201.1:0-3380 GCA_036384615.1 Sediminibacterium sp. | reverse complement strand
GGCAGGGATATGATGGATGCCACGGAACTGGTTAAAAAATACAGGTCGCCCTCCTCGGTGGCAGAGTCACTGGCAAAACTGAAAGCATACTGGGAAAGAACATTGTCGGCAGTGCGGGTTACCACACCCGATGCTGCATTGAATGTGCTGGCAAACGGCTGGCTCAATTACCAGGCCCTGGCCTGCCGTATATGGGGAAGAAGCGGCTTTTACCAGTCGGGCGGCGCCTTCGGTTTCAGGGACCAGTTGCAGGATACTCTGTCGCTGATGCATAACCATCCCGAAACAGTAAGGGAACAGATCATCCTCTGTGCTTCACGCCAGTTCAGGGAGGGTGATGTGCAGCACTGGTGGCATCCGCCCATGGGACGCGGTGTGCGCACTACCTGCTCCGATGATTTTCTCTGGCTGCCATATGTAACAGCAAGATATGTACATACCACCGGCGACAGGGAAATACTGGATACAAAAGTGCATTTCCTCGAAGGCAGGCCATTGAATGCAGGAGAGGAATCGTATTACGACCTGCCCATACGTTCAGATGAATCCGCCACATTGTACGAACACTGTGTAAGGGCTATACAGCATGGCCTGCGGTTTGGAGAACACGGATTGCCGTTGATGGGTTCGGGGGATTGGAATGATGGCATGGATAAAGTAGGTGAACATGGCAAGGGCGAAAGCGTATGGCTGGCTTTTTTCCTGTACACGATACTGCAGCAGTTCACGCCGCTGGCACAGGAGAAAAAGGATACAGCATTATTAAATAAGATCAGGGAAGCCACAAAATCGCTGAAAGAAAACATCAGCCTGCATGCCTGGGATGGCGAATGGTATAGGAGGGCATATTTTGATGACGGCACGCCGCTCGGCTCATCAGAAAATGATGAATGCTGTATAGATTCCATCGCGCAGAGTTGGTCTGTACTATCAGGAGCAGGAGAGCCGGGTAAGATGAATATGGCGATGGCATCTGCAGACAAACACCTCGTAAACAAAGAAGCCGGTATCATCCAGTTATTCGATCCGCCTTTTGATAAATCAACATTGAACCCGGGTTATATCAAGGGATATGTACCGGGTGTACGGGAAAACGGCGGGCAATACACGCATGCGGCCATCTGGCTGGTGATGGCATTTGCCGCTATGGGCGATACCGAAAAAACATGGGAGCTTATCCGGATGATCAATCCCGTTAACCACGGATCAGACAAGGAAGGTGTGAAAGAATATAAAGTGGAACCCTATGTAATGGCCGCCGATGTATACGGAGTACCCTTACACAAAGGAAGGGGCGGCTGGACATGGTATACCGGGTCTGCCGGATGGATGTACCAGCTGATACTGGAATCATTTATCGGGCTGAAGAAAAAAGGGAATACCCTGCATTTGGATCCGGGGGTGCCCGCGGAATGGGAACAGTTCTCTGTAACCTACAGGTATGAGGATACTGTATATAACATTACCTGCAAAAAATACGTACCTGGCAATGCGCAGCAGGGCATCCTGCTCGATGGCAAGCGTGTAGAAGGAGATATGCTCACACTGGTTAACGACAATACCCCGCATACAGTGGAATGGTGGTACGAGGCAAAAAAGATAACAGTATCGGAAGGGATCAGGGATCTTGCAAAAGCATAAAGCCTGAAGAAAAACAATATCACAGATGTCGTAATTTGTAAGCAGGTAAAAACTATATATGGATCACCCAATTCACCTCGCAGGTATTTCAGGCAGTTTAAGAAAGGGTTCCTTCAATACCATGTTATTGAAAGAAGCCATGCAACTGTTGCCCCAGGGAACCACTATGGATATACTTTCCATTGCAGACATACCCTTATATAACGGGGATCTCGACCTGCCATTGGCAGAAAAACGTCCTGCCGTGGTAGAAGCATTCAGGAATGCGCTTGCCAAAGCAGATGGATTGCTGATCGTATCACCCGAATACAATTATTCCATTCCGGGTGGTTTGAAGAATGCGCTTGACTGGGCTTCGCGCGGCACCGATTCGCCCCTGGTCCGCAAACCGGTAGCCGTAATGGGCGCTACACCCGGTATGTGGGGTACGGTGCGCATGCAGCTGGCTTTTCATCCCTTCTTTACTTTTCTTGATATGAAGCCTGTGTATAAACCGGAAGTACTGCTGGCCGGTGCAGCGCAGAAATTCAGCGAGGACGGACGGTTAACCGATGAAAAAGCAAAAGAACTGGTCAGGCAGAAACTCGTTAACCTGTGTACTATGATCACTGCGGCATAACCTCATCAGCCTGTTCTTTTTCTTTTTTCCATAGCCTGGCCATATGTTTCCAGCTAAGGTATTTTACAGGGATATCATCCCCCAATACCATACCCCAGGGTTTGAGATGCGGTATCTTGTCAAATGTTACCTTCAATATGGCAAGGGTGGGAATGGAAAGGAACATACCCGATACACCCGCCAGCAATCCGCCCAGTAATACTGCTACCACTGAAAACAGGGAGTTCAATTTTACTTTGCCGCCTACAATAGCCGGGAAGATAAAGTTATTGTCAAGTATCTGCACGATCACCAGCACGGCCACAATACCAATAGGCACGCTGATATCCTGCGTATAACTCATAGTGATGAGTACGCCTAACACGCCTGCGATGATCATACCGATATAGGGTATCAGGTTCAGCACCGCGGCCATAACAGCTATCAGCATTACATATTTGGCGCCAACCAGCCATAGCCCGAGGGTATTGAGGCAGGTAACGATGATCATCTCTATCAGCAACCCCAGTATATAACTGCTGATCACCTGCTTGGAAGCTTCTATCACCTCGAATATCCGGGGTGTATAATCCACTTCGCAGAGGTCGAGCAGGAATTTCATGAGCAGCTTGCGGTAATACAGTATCAGGAAAGTATACAGCGGTATCAGCACCAGGTTATTGAGCATATCGGTGATGGAAAACAGCGTGGTGGTAACCAGTGATCCTGCCTGCCCGCTCAGTCCCGCCACCTGCTGGTTCAGAAAATCCGGTTTTACCCGGAAATGCTCCACCAGCCAGCGGTTAATGTTCACAACATACATCTCGAAATTGCGCTGCAGCTGCGGCCAGTCCTTGGCAAAACTGGCTACCTGCGTTACCAGCACATACACGATGGTAACAACAATAATAATGGCCAGGATCAGTGATATCAATATCGAAGCAATATTGGGAATACCGATCCTGTTGAGCCTTGAGATCATAGGCATCAGCACAAAAGCCAGCAGCAGGCCGAAATACAGCGGGAACAATATGCCGTGCAAAAAATATACGATACCGCATAACAGGCATAGCAGCAGGATGATATAGGTTAGCTTGGCATAAAAAGGAAGGGATGCATTCTGGCCTGACATATCTGTGCG
>DASVLZ010000200.1:0-5092 GCA_036384615.1 Sediminibacterium sp. | reverse complement strand
CATCGGCTTCACTTCAAAACCGTCCATAGCAGCCTGCAGGGCGCAGATGGGGTCGATCTCGGTAACGATCACGCGGCAGCCTGCGCCACGGAGTGATCCTGCAGAGCCCTTGCCCACATCACCATAACCACCCACAACAGCTACTTTACCGGCCATCATTACATCGGTAGCGCGGCGGATAGCATCTACCAGTGATTCCTGGCAACCGTATTTGTTGTCGAATTTGGATTTGGTAACGGAATCATTCACATTGATGGCAGGAATGGGCAGTGTACCTTTTGCCATACGCTCATACAAACGGTGAACACCGGTAGTGGTTTCTTCAGAAAGACCTTTGATGTTCTGTATCAGTTCGGGGTATTTGTCGAAAACGATATTGGTCAGGTCGCCACCATCATCCAGGATCATGTTCAGCGGACGGTCAGCGCCGCCGAAGAACAGGGTCTGCTCAATACACCAGTCGGCTTCTTCGATGGATTGTCCTTTCCATGCAAACACACCAATACCGGCGGCAGCAATAGCGGCGGCGGCATGGTCCTGTGTAGAGAAGATATTGCAGGAGCTCCATTTTACTTCAGCGCCCAGGGCTACCAGGGTTTCGATCAGTACGGCGGTCTGGATGGTCATGTGCAGGCAGCCCGCGATGCGCGCGCCTTTCAGCGGCTGGCTCGGACCGTATTCGGCACGGATTGACATAAGACCGGGCATCTCTGCTTCGGCGAGGCGGATCTCTTTGCGGCCCCAGTCGGCAAGGCTGATATCAGCCACTTTATTGGCAAGGCTGAAATCGATGGATGTTGACAGTGTAGACATGTAGTAGATTTTATAGCGCAAAAGTATGCTGACAGGATAAAAATGCAGTGATTATTTTATTTTTCAGTATAAAAATGTATTTTTTATCTATTTTGTAGAATAAATAAGTAATATATCATGCCAAGGCAGCCGAAAAAAGGGGAAACCACTGGAGTTACTTTTTCACTGGATGAAAAGGACCTGTCCATACTCCGTATCCTGCAGCGCAATGCCCGTGCCACGGTGAAGGAAATAGCAGAAAAAGTGCACCTGAGCACCACCCCTGTGCATGAGCGCATCAAACGCCTGGAAGAGGAGGGCGTGATCACCCAATACGCCACCCTGCTCAACCATGCCAAAGTAAAGAAAGGGCTGATGGTGATCTGCTATGTATCGCTGCGCCAGCACGATAAAAAAGAAGGCGCCAAATTCATCCAGAGCATACTGGGCATGAACGAGGTGATCGAATGCTACAATATTTCAGGTGAATTTGATTTTATGCTCAAAGTGGTGGTGGAAAACATGGATGCATTTTACCATTTCCATGTAAACAAACTCAGCCAGGCTGAAAACATCGGCCATGTGCAGAGCGTATTCGTGATGGGGGTGATCAAGCAAACGCATGTGCTGGTACACTAAGAAATATCCTTCTCCATCACATAATCATTCATATAGAATCCTTCCCCCACATGCAGGTCTATCTCTTCCCGGATAGAGAAGCCGTGTTTTTCATAGAAATGCCTGGCAGGGTTCTGGCGGTTCACCTGCAGGACGAGGCGTTGGCCCCGGTTTTCTTTCGCAAAAGAAATACAGGTATCCAGCAGGGCGCTGCCCGCTCCAGAGCGTTGGATATTGGGAAGGATGTATAGTTTGTTGAGCTTGAAAGTATGTTCCCCCTCATCCGAAACGGAAGCAAAGCCAAGGATCTGTTCACCGGTTTCGGCAATATAGAAACGGTGGCCGTCTGCCATTTGTTTCCCGAGCGACTCTGTGCTGTACATCATGTTGAGCATATAAGCCAGTTGCTCCGGCGATAATAATTCTCCATATGCAGTAGGCCAGGTATCCTTTGCCAGTTGCTGTATCACCGGGATATCATCTTCGGATGCTTCCCTTATAGATAAAGATGTGTGCATGCAACAAAGTAATGATTATTTTGCTGCCATCGCTCAACGGCAATATCAGTTGCTGAATGCCATCTTGATCTTATACCTGTACCGCCCGGCGAACTCCTGTTCCAGTTTCAGCACTTCCCTTGTTTTCTTGCTGATGTAGAACACTTCCTTGTTGCTCATCCTGCCCTGGTCTGTATGTTCGAGCAGCCAGCAGTCTATATCCTGCCCATCGTATCCTTTGATAACGGCGCTGCCGGTAACGGTATAATACACCCGTTTGGGCGCGCCGAAACCGGGATCGTAATAGTTGATGGCATATGTGGTGTGGTTCCTGAAAGGCAGCAGGGGAAACACTTCCAGGTCAAGATGCCAGTCGAGCACATATTGCTGCAGTGCGGACTGGAACGCCTTGTAACTTATGGTCACTGCCCGCGCCGTATCTGCTGCGGTAATGGTCCGGCCATTCAGTTTCATGGTCTTGTCGAGGAAATCAAATTCAGAACTGCCGGATTGTTTTGTCCATGCTTTCTGGTATAGCGGCGCAAAGTCTTTGCTATCGCAGACTGTATATACCGTATGCATGATAGTGTCGTTGTTTTCCCATTCCTGCGTTACGCTGATGGCGTCTTTGCCGCGGTAGCTGATCCTGTCGATCCTGCGCGACCAGACAAAGAACCTGGAACGGCTGCTGTCTTTTCCCATCTTGAAATATACCAGCCAGCGATGCATACCGGGTATCAGCACATTTGTATGAATGTCTTTAGGTTGTATTACCACCGTATCTGTTTTCTGTGCGCCGGCTGCCAGGGAAAAGAGCAACACAAGCAGGCATAGGGTATTATTTTTTTTCATAATAGTGTTTTATACGGCTAAAATGGCAGCAATTTTTTTCAGGTGAGACGGTATTCAACGGCCAGCGCCTGTGGTTCAACAAATCCATTTTTTGGAAGCCGTTGAAGGAAAAGGGGCAACGGTTGAAATAAACCGGGAATTGCCATCTGTAAAAGATAGTTTTGGCAAATGCGTGCTGTTCATAAGGGTATCTCTGTGAAAGTGATCCAGTGGATCATCTGGGCTATCCTGTTTGCCATTCATATTGTGGTGCTGCTGCCATATGATGTATTCGGGCAGGCGGTCGTGTATTCGCTGATCAATGTGGGCTCGTATATGCTCATCATGTACGGCAATGCGTTGTGGCTGTTGCCGGCTCTGTATGAAAAAGGGCATAAGACGGGTTATGCGCTGGCCGCGGTCCTGTTTATTGCAGCAGCTATTGTGCTGAAGTATGGCTCGTCATTTTATGTATACAACTGGTTTTTTGCAAAGAAGCCTGAGACTTTTCGCTGGTCGGGGTTAATGAGTTCGATGATTACCGTTGTACTGGTGTTTGTATCGAGCATATTATTCTACATAGCCTTGCATTTTTTCAGGCTGAAGCAGAAGCAGGATGCCCTGCAGAAACAGCATGCGCAGGCGCAGCTCGACCTGCTGAAAGCCCAGGTACAGCCGCATTTTCTTTTCAATACGCTCAATAATATTTATTTCGTTGCGCAGCGTGAGTCACCCGTTACGGCAGCGCTGCTGGATAAGCTGTCGCAGATTATGCGCTATTTTGTGGATGATGCGCCGAAAGCATCCATCCCCATCAGTTCAGAGCTGGCGTTTATAATCAACTATATCGAACTGGAAAAAATGCGTATGCGGTACCCGTTGAAAGTGTCTGTACACAGGGCGGGCGTTGATGACGGGCTGATGGTGCCGCCGATGCTGCTGATACCGCTGGTGGAAAATGTGTTCAAACATGGGGTGGATAAACAGCGGATGGATAATTTCATTGATATATCCCTGGTGATGAAAGAAGGCAGGTTACGGGTAACGGTGGAAAACCTGGTAGCGGAGCAGCAGCCCGGTACAGTGCAAAGCGGCGTGGGGCTTCGCAATCTGCAGGAGCGGTTGCAACTGCTGTATGCACATGATGCAGGCCTGCAGGCAAACAGGAGGGGAAATATATTTCATGCCACATTCGATATTCCTGTCAGATGATGATCACCTGTATCATAGTGGAAGATGAACCCAATGCAGTACAACTGCTGCAGGACCATATTGGCAAAGTGCCTTTCCTGGAACTGAAGACGGTATGTTTCGATGCCATGGAGGCGATGGCTTTTTTTAAACAGCAGCAGGCCGATGTGCTTTTCCTCGACATCAATATGCCCCGGCTCAGCGGGCTGGAACTGGCGGCCATGCTGCCTGCGGGGCAGAAGATCATCTTTACAACCGCGTATTCAGAATATGCGCTCGACAGCTTTGAATACCATGTGATCGATTACCTGCTGAAGCCTATTACTTTCAAACGTTTTATGCAGGCAGTTAATAAGCTTGTTCCATCGCCGACGGCTTCCATAGCACAGGTGCCGGGTACGGCAGACGATTTTATATTCATCAAAAGCGGCAGGCAGGTGCATAAGCTGGAATACAGCAGGATATTGTACCTGGAGGCGATGAAGGAGTATATATCCATTCATACGCAGGATGAAAAACTGCTTGTATACAAACGCATGAAAGAAATGGAAACGGTGCTGCCTGCCGCGTTTGTGCGCATACACAATTCATTCATCATAAACCTTGCACATATCAGCCAGGTAAATGGCAGCACGGCAGAAGTGGCAGGCAGGGAATTGCCCGTGAGCAGCGGGTACCGGGAACGTTTTTTTGAGATGGTCCGGAAACGCCTTGTGTGAAATTTTTCTGTATCAATCAGCAACGATACGTTATGGATGTACCGTTTTTTTCTGCGGGAATATTTTTTTACCCAGCCACTGGCTCAGCCATGCGCTGCCGATACCGGTTACGGCGCTGGCAAGTATATCGGTAGGATAATGCTGGCCCATATATAGCCGCGAATAACCTACAGCACTTGCCCAGGCAAAAGAAGGCAATACCACATACCATTTTTTATAATGCAGGCTAAGGGAGGCAGCTGTATAAAATGCCACCGAAGCATGCCCCGAAGGAAAAGAACCGGCATCATCATATTGATCGGGGTAGATGCCTGTGTACCGCTGGTAAGGCCGCTGCCTGTTTACAATCAGCTTGATCCCTGAAGTGGCCGCAGCGGTGATCACGAGGCCGCCGGCCATTTCCAATGCATAGTTGCGCAATGCAGGATCTTTTTCGAGGAGAGA